>DATCVD010000512.1:0-8049 GCA_036567125.1 Pyrinomonadaceae bacterium
CTCGCGCGCCTCGCCGCGCAGTGTCGCGCCTTCGCGCTCCGCGCGGGCCGCGATCTCGTCGAACGACCCGGCCGCGCGGCCGAACTGCTCGCGCCCTGCTTCAGAGACTAGAACCGGATGATCGAGACTCCCAGCGCAACGTCGCAGCCCGCGCAGCCGGCCCGCAAGGTCGTGGCCGTCGAGCTGACGAACGTCTGCAACCTCCATTGCAGCTACTGCATGAGGGACGAGGACGCGCTCTACCACACGCCCGCCAACTTCTTCCCCGTCGAGCTGCTCCGCAAACTCATCCGCGAGGCGAAGCGTCCCGAAAACGGCTTCGAGGGCGTCACGTTCACGGGCGGCGAGGTTCTCATCCACCCGCGGTTCCGCGAAATTCTCGAAGCCGTGCGCGACGAGGGCTGGACGTACAGCTTCGTCACCAACGGCTGGCTCTTCGAGCGCGCCTTCCCGGCCATCCTCTCGACCATCGACGCCGCGCACATGATCGCCTTCAGCCTCGACGGCGCGACGCGCGAGGAGCACGACCGCTGGCGGGGCGACGGCTCCTTCGTCCGCGTCATGCGCGCCGTCACGCGCTGCTACGTGAAGGGCGTCCCGTTCCTGTTCAAAGCGCCGATCCGCCGCGACACGGTTGATCGGCTGCAAGACTTCGCGCTGCTCGCCGCCCGCCTCGGCGCGCGCGCGCTGCACTTCTCGCACCTGCTGCCCACGTCGCAGTCGGCCGAGGACGAGTCGGGCCTCTCCATCGAGGAGCGCGCGCACGCCGAGCAGGAGGTGGCCGTGCTCTCGAACATCTTCAAGATGCAGGTGGGCGTCGCCGCCGGCTACTACAACACGAACCCCGCCTCGCCCTGCGACGCGCTCTCGGCGCGCACGGTCAACGTCGATTACCGCGGCCGGATGACGCTCTGCTGCAACCTCTCCGGCTACCGCGGCGCGGCGGCCGAGACGGACTTGCTCGCCGATCTCAACCGCGAAGATTTCTCCGCGGGCTTCGGGCGCTTCAAGCGCGTCGCCGACGAACAACTCGAACGCCGCCGCCTGATGCTCGAAGCGCACGCGTCGGCCGGCACGAGTCCCGATCTCAACGAAGGCTCGCCGTGCATCTTCTGCCTCCAGAGCTTCGGCAAAATCCCGTGGGCCGCGCCCCGCGCGCGCGGCGCCGAGTCGTCGCGCTCACTCCCCGTCCTGCCCGCGTCCGCTTCGCGCCGCAGCGCCGGCACGGAAGTCTTTCTCAGTCAGGAATCGGTCTAACGATGAGCAGCAGCAGCAGCCAAACCGTCACGCCGCACGATCACGTCGTCTTCACGGACTTCGAGGGGGGCGAGGGCGTCCTCGTCGATCTCAACACGAAGCGCTACTACACCTTAAACGAGACGGCCGCGCTCATCTGGCGCGCGCTGGAGCGCGGCGAGACGGGCGAAGAGATCGTGCGGCAGTTGACCGAGGCCTACGACGTGACGCCCGAACACGCCGCCGCCTCGCTCGAAAAAACTCTCTCGACCTTGCGCGCGCGCCAACTCCTGCGCTGAGCCGCGCCGGCCCGCCCCTCCCCCGTAACAAACTTTTAACCCCCGACGCCGCGTCGCGCTTTGCGGCCCGCCGGGGCGTGTGTTAATTTCCAGTTTCTCTTGCAGAAGGGCTGGCGCGGCCCGCTGAGTTTTGCGCCAGCGAAAGTCCGTCGTCGGCCGTCACTCTCCGCACGATTAAGTCAGCACAACCGAAGCGCGCCGCCACCCGCCGTCGCGTCAGCCACCCGAAGGAAAGGAATCCGCCCGTGAGAAGTAACCTCCGCAGCAGGCGCGGCTATATCTCCGCTCGCGTCAAGCCCGCGCTGTTCGTCGCCATCATCTTCGCCGCCGCGCTCGCGCTGACGGCCGACTTCGGCCGCCTCGTCCCCGCCGCCCACGCCATCGACCGGGGCACGGGCAGCGTCTCGCTGACGACCCTCGGCACGGCGCTCACGCAGAACTTCAACACGCTCTCGAACACGGCCGGCAGCACGACGAACGAGGCGCTCCCGACGGGCTGGTACATCACCGAGTCGGGCGGCGGCGCGCGCGACAACGATCAGTACGCCGTGGACACCGGCGGCAGCAACACGGGCGACACCTTCAGTTACGGCGCTGCGGGCAACACTGATCGCGCGCTTGGAAGCTTGCAAAGTGGCACGCTCATCTCCACCTTCGGCGCGCAGTTCACCAACAACACCGGCGCGACCATCACCTCGCTCGACATCAATTACACCGGCGAGCAGTGGCGAATCGGCAACACGGCGGCAGCGCGCGACGACCGCCTCGACTTCCAAATCAGCACCAACGCTACGAACCTCTGCGGGCCTGATTCCGGGACGTGCGTTGGGACGTACACGGACGTGAACGCGCTCGACTTCACGAACCCCGTCAAGACAGCCACCGCGGCCGGCGCGCTCGACGGCAACAGCGCCGCCAACCGCACGGCAATCTCGACGACCATCTCGTCTCTGAGCATCCCCAACGGCGCGACCTTCTGGGTTCGCTGGAACGACCTCAACGCCTCCGGCGCGGACGACGGCCTCGCCGTTGACGACTTCTCGATCACGCCGCAGGGCGCGGGGGTCGCCACGCCGACGCCGAACCCGTTGCCCGCGCTCTCCGTCAATGACGTGTCGCAGGACGAGGGCAACGCCGGCTCGTCAAATTTCACCTTCACTTTCACCCTGTCGGCTCCGGCCGGGCCGGGCGGCGTCAGTTTCACCGCCAGCACCAGCCCCGGTACGGCGACGGGGTCTGCCACGTCGGCGACCGAATTCGACTACACCGACACCGTCCTCAACCTCAACATCCCCGAAGGCCAATCCTCCGTCACCGGCGACGTCCCGGTTCGGGGCGACACGACGCAGGAGCCGAACGAGACCTTCTTCGTCAACATTACGTCGGCATCGTCCGGCGCGACCATCGGCGATGCGCAGGGGCAGGGCACGATCGTCAACGACGACTTCACGATCCTGCTCATCAGCCAGATTCAGGGCAGCACGCCGACCGAGGACACCGACACGGCGTCGCCCCGCGTCGGCGAGACCGTGACGGTGCGCGGCATCGTCACGCTGCTCAAGTCGAACGGCTTCTTCCTGCAAGAGGAGGCCGGCGACAACGACAGCGACCCGAACACCTCCGAGGGCATCTTCGTCTTCACCACCGCCGCGCCGACCGCGGCGCTGGCGAGTCAGGTGACGGTCACGGGCACGGTCGTCGAGTTCAACGGCCTGACCGAGATCAGCACGACGAACGCCAACGTCATCACGAACAACACCGGCAACGATCTGTCGACCGCCACCCCGCCCGTCACGCTGACGGCCGCCGACCTGCCGCCGACGGCCGCCCGCACGCAGCCGCAGCTTGAGAAGTACGAGGGGATGCGCGTGTCCGCCGCCTCGCTGACGACCGTCTCGCCGAGCAACCAGTTCTTCGAGGTGTACACGGTCATCACCGGGCAGCCGCGGCCCGTGCGCGAGCCGGGCATCCCGGCGGGCGATCCCATCCCGCCCGATCCGACCACGGGCACGCCGGACTGCTGCATCCCCATCTTCGACCGCAACCCGGAGCGCCTCCTCATCGACACCAACGACCGGGCCGGCTCGACCGGCGAGGTGTTCACCTCGAACGTCGTGATCACGAACTTCGCCGGGCCGCTCGACTTCGCCTTCGGCGCGTACCGCATCGTCGGCGAGGCGGCCCCGACGCGCACGCCCAACATGAGCGCCGTGCCCGTGCCGACGCCCTTCTCGACCGAGTTCACCGTCGCCGGCTTCAACATCGAGAACTTCAACAACAACGCGACGCAGCGGCAGAAGGCTTCGCTCGCCATCGTCCGCGTGCTGCGCCTGCCCGACATCATCGGCCACGCCGAGATCACAGACCTCCAAGACCTCGAAGCCCTAGCCGACGAGGTCAACGCCGACGCGGTTGCCGACGGCCACCCCGATCCGCAGTACGAGGCGCGGCTCATCCCGTCGCCCGTCGCCGGCATCACGCAGAACGTCGGCTACCTCGTCAAGACCGCGCGCGTCCGCATCGACGCCGTGACGCAGGAGCGCACCGCCAGCACCTACGTCCGGCCGTCCGACGGCGCGACGGACGAGACGCACGACCGGCCGCCGCTCGTCCTGCGCGCGACGGTCGATCCTGCGGGCGTCGCCCGCTCGGTCATCGTCGTCGTCAACCACACGCGCTCGTTCATCGAGGTGGAGTTGGTCACGGGCGACGGCCCCAACGCGCGCGCCAAGCGCAAGGCGCAGGCCGAAGACCTCGCCGGACTCTTTCAGGAGTTGCAGACGAACAACCCGGGCGTGCCCGTCATCGCCGTCGGCGACTACAACGCCTTCCAGTTCAGCAGCGGCTACGACGACCCCATCGCCGTGATGAAGGGCAGCCCGACGCCCGACGAGCAGATCGTCGTTGACGACAGCCCCGACCTCGTCAACCCGAACTTCTTCAACCTGATCGACGAGTTGCCCACGGCCGAGCAGTATACTTTCACCTTCGACAACACGCCGCAGGCCCTCGACCACGTGCTCGTCAACACCACGGCCCACGACATCAACACGCGCATCGCCATCGCGCGCATGAACGCCGACTTCCCCGAAGTGCCGGCCGCGGCCTTCGCCTCCGACGCGACGCGCCCCGAGCGCAACTCCGATCACGACGCGCCCGTCGCCTACTTCACGCTCTTCGCCGAGGCGCAGGCGGGCCAACTCCTGATCAGCGAGTTCCGCCACTTCGGCCCCGGCGGCGCGGAGGACGAGTTCGTCGAGATTTACAACAACACGGGGGCGGAGCACGTCGTCGCCGCGGCCGACGGCTCGGCCGGCTACTCGGTCGCCACCGCCGCGAATCAGACGGCCGGCACGACGCGCTGCGTCATCCCGAACGGCACGAGGATACCCGCGCGCGGCTACTTCCTCTGCGCCAACGTCGACGGCTACTCGCTCGACCTGTACCCATCGGGGACGGCCCGCAGCGCCTTCCCCGATGCCGGCGGCGAATTCACCGACGACATCCCCGTCAACGCCGGCCTCGCGCTCTTCTCGACCGCCAACGCCGCCAACTTCGGCACGGGCACGCGGCTCGACGCCGCCGGCTCCGTCTCGGAGACGAACGCGCTCTACAAGGAGGGCGCGGGCTACCCGGACATCACCTTCGTCACCACGCGGCAGTACAGCTTCTTCCGCGACCTGCGCTCGGGCACGCCGCGGGACTCGAACGACAACGCGGCGGACTTCCTCTACGTCAACACGGACGGCTCGGACGACGGCGCGGGCGGCCGCCTCGGCGCGCCGGGGCCGCAGAACCTCGCAAGCCCCGCCCAGCGCAACGAGGTCATCAAGGCGAGCCTCATCGATCCCGCCTGCTCCGGCGTCGGGACGGCCACCGCCAACCCCGTGCCGGGCCAGTCGCCCGACGGCACGCCCGCGAACAACACCTGCCAGAACACCGTGCGCGACACGTTCCCGCTGACCATTACGCAGCCGAACACGAGCGCCAACGGCTCGTTCTTCATCCGCCGCCGCTTCCGCAACACCACCACGCAGAACGTGACGCGCCTGCGCTTCCGCGTCGTGGACATCACCGCCACGCCGCAGACGGGCACGGCCGATCTCCGGCTGCTCTCCTCCGGCGCGGTCACCTACACGACCACGGGCGGCGAGGTCGTGACCGTGC
The DNA here is from genome assembly GCA_036567125.1 of Pyrinomonadaceae bacterium. Classification (GTDB taxonomy): domain Bacteria; phylum Acidobacteriota; class Blastocatellia; order Pyrinomonadales; family Pyrinomonadaceae; genus JAIVGV01. The sequence goes on from DATCVD010000512.1 coordinate 5,703, forward strand.
AGGGGCTGACGCTCGAAGAACCGCCCGCGCAGGCTCTCGGCGGCGGGTTCAACTCCTCCGTACAGTGCTGCGCGGACGCGCCGGGCGTCGTCGGCGCGCGCACGATCTCGCTCGCCGAGCCGCTCGCGCCGAACGGCACGATTGACTTGCAGTTCCGGTTCGGCGTCATGGCGGCGGGCGCGTACCGCTTCTTCGTCAACGTCGAGGCGGAATTCCAACCGACGGTAATGTTGGCGGCCCCGTCGAAGGCCGGCGCGAGCGGCTCCAAGCGACGCTGACGGCGGCGGCGGGACGGACGACGGACGCCGCAAAGCTCCCCGTCCCAACCGTCAAACAAAGAGGGCGCGCGAACGTCGAACACGTTCGCGCGCCCTCTAACTTTTTGTCTCGCCCTTTAAGCCCGCGTCTGAAGCCCGCGCGCGGGGCGCGGGGGAGGGAACGTGTAGGTGACGGTGTAGTCGGGCCGCGCCGTCGCCTCGAACAGCGCGCCGCCGCCGTCTTCGAGCCACGCGTGCCCGTCGAGCAGGCCGCCGCCGCCTTTGCGCATCCCGAAGACGATCCGCGTCGGCCGCCCCGCGAGCGCGAGATAGCGGTGCAGCACTGGCGCGCGCTTCCAGCAGGTGGGCGTAAAGCAGAGCACGTCGGCCGCCAGCACGGCGTCGAGCAACTGCGCGATCCGCTCTTCCACGATCCGGCCCGCGCCCCCTGTCGGCTCCCGCGGCGCGGTCGCCACAAGCGACAGGGCCTTCGGCAGCGGCAAAAACTTCACCAGCGCCGAGAGCGCCGCGACCCACGCGGCGAGACGCACGACGAGCCACGCCTCGCGGGGTTTTCGCGCCGCGAAGCCGAGCGCCTTTCGCAGTGAGCCTTGTCGCATCCGGGGAGGGTTCGTGTTCGTGTCAAGCCCGAACAGGCGGCGGGCGCGGGGGCGTGGTCAGGGCTTCGCAAGCTTGTAGCCGCGGCGCGTGCGCGCGGTCACGGACGGGCGGGCGACCTTCACCTCAATCGCCCGCCAGCGGCCGTCGCGCGCGCGGTTCGACGGCCGGTAGCCGAGCGTGTACTGGTTGCTCAACTCCTCGACGATCTCCGCGAAAGCCTCACGTAAAGCCTGACCTCCGGGCGTCGCCACGTAGCGGCCGCCGCTCTTGCCCGCAAAATTGCGGAGCGCGCCCGCGGCGCTTCCGGCCGCACCTGAAGTGATAGGTGAGCCGCCGGGGCCTTGCCCCATGTCAACAGTGTAGATAGTGGCGTTCGAGGCGAGCGCCGCGTTGAGCGCCTTGTCGGCGCTGGCCGAGCTGCGCGTGTCGGCCCCGTCAGAGAGGACGAGGATGGCGCGTCGCTTTTCGGGTCTTTTGGAGAGGTCTTGCGCGGCGCGGAAGATGGCGTCGTTTAAGACCGTGTAGCCTTCGGCCCCCAGCTCGAAAGCCTTCGGCGAGAGGTCGCGGCTGTTCGAGTAGTCCTGCACGCGCTCGATCTTCGTGTTGAAGCTATAGACGGCCGCCGCGTCGTCCGGACGCAGCCCGTCGAGGAAGCGGATGGCCGCCGAGCGCGCGAACGTGATGCGGTTCTCCATGCTGCCGGAGGTGTCGAGCAGGAGCGCGACGGCGAAGGGCGTCTCCTCCTCGCCGAAGTTCGTCACCTCCTGCTCGCGCCCGTCCTCGAAGACCTTGAAGTCGGGTTTCCGCAAGCCTCGCACGTACGCGCCCCCCACGTCCGTCGCCGTCACGTTGAGGACGACGAGGTCGGACTCGACGGTGATGACCTCGTCGTCCTGCCGCGCGCGCGCCGTGTGCGTGGCGACGGGCGCGGGCGCGAGCGATAGCCCGCAGACGGCGAGAACCAGCGCGACTTTGGCGCGCGCGGCCGCGCGGCGCGCGGCGTTTGCGGTGGAACTCGTCGCGGCGCAGCGTTTCATTTGAAGGAGGAGCGGATGTGGCGGATCAGGCCGAGCAGCCGGTTGGCGGTGTTGATGACCGAGGTCGAGACGACGTGGCGCGGGGTCTTCTCGACTTTGGTTTGCAGCTCTTCGGAGAGTTTCTGAAGTTGGACGAACGAGGCCGACGGGTCGGCCGGCACTTCTTTCAGCCCTTCCTTGTCGTCGTCGCCGCCCGCGTCCTCGCGGATCGAGCGCGCCAGCTTCTCCAGACGGCCCAGCTTCTTCTGCTCGGCCGACCCGATGGTTTTGTAACGCTCGTAAGTCTGCCGCAGCTCGGCCCCGAGCGCGGCACCCTCTTTAGCGCGGTCGATGTTCTCCTTGTAGGCAATCTCGCGCCGCTTGACCTCCAAGTTCTTGAGCATCTCCTCGCGGCCGGGACTCTGTTTCGAGTGTTCTTCATCGGCCGCCGAG
>DATCVD010000513.1:0-5657 GCA_036567125.1 Pyrinomonadaceae bacterium
GGCGGGCGGACGCCGCGCCACGCGGCAGTACGCGCGGAGAGGCCGCGCCCAGTCAATCTCTTCATCTTCACCCTCGAACCGGAAAGGGTTACAGGTTTAAGGCTTCGGGTTTGTCTAAAGCTGTCGTCGGGCCAGAACTTCGCACCTAAGACGCCCGGCGGCCGCCCAGCGTTCCCGTAATCAGAAAACTTTTAACCCGAGACCTGCGGGGGAACCTCAAAACTTTAACCCGAAACCCGCTCTCTCTGTCTTCTACCCGCCGAAGCTGCGGCGGATGAGGTAGGACATCCTGACGAAGAACGTCCGGCCGTTGCGGCGGAAGCCCGGCTCAAGCCGGCCGGTGAAGGGGTTCGGGCCGTCGCGCGTCAGATCGTCGCTATTCCCTACGTAAAAAGCGGTGCCGGGGTTCGGCGTCCGGCCCGGCGGAAACTGCCCGCGCGCCCGCGACGAGAGCGCCGAATAATCGGGTAGCGCGTGCTGCGCGACGTGATCGACGGCGGGGGCGTCCGCGCGGGGGCGCTGAGGCCGAGGGCGAACAGACACGCGGGGCGGCGGGCGCACTAAATCTCATCAATAATTCCCGGCGACTGCGAATCTTCCTGCTTGATTTTCCTGCTTGGAACGGCCGCGGGGTGTGTTGGCCGCCTGAGGGGTATTGGCGGTATTTAGAGGGGAACTATCGCGTAAATGTCGCCCGCCCTTGCAGCAGTGGTTGGTGGTCGGTGATCGGGTAAGACGAGTTGCTTTGCCGGCCACCGACCACCAACTACTGTTCTAAGGGCGGCGTCGGGCGCGGCGCGGCTCGGCGTCGGGCGGCGCGGGCGGCTCGTTCGAGTCGGTTTCCGTCACGTCGCCGAGCAGGTTCGTGGCGGGGCTGCCGCCGGGCGCGCGCGTGATGCGGATCGCACCGTTGACGTTGTCGAGCTTGACGCGGCCCGTGCCCGCGCCCAACTGGCCCGCGAGGCTCTGGCCGACGTAGCGGCCGCGGCGGACGGGGAGGCCGAGGTCGTTCGTGATCGCGCCGTGGACGGTGCTGGCGCGCACCGTCGCGTCGGCGTCGGCCGGCAGGCGCACGACGACTTCGCCGTTGACCGACGTGAGCGAGACCGTGCCCGCGCCGAGGCGGTCGAACTCGGCTTCGAGCTGGCCGTTGACGGTCGTCAGGCGCGCGTCGCCCGCGAGGTTGCGGGCCGTCAACTTGCCGTTGACGAGCGCCGCCTTGATCTCGCCCGTCAGGCCGTCGACTTCGAGCGGGCCGTTGACCAGCTCGATTGATTCGAGCCGCGCGCCGCGCGGGACGGTCAGGACGTAATCGACGCTCGCCGGGTTGTCGCGGCTGCCGCGCTCGAAGCGCAGCTCGCTCTGCGGGTAGACGGTCTTGATCTGCACGGCGTCGGCCGCGGCCTGCACGTCGATCTCGACCTCGTCGAGCCGCTGCTGCGTGTGCGCGCGCTTCGTGGCCTCGACGCGGACTTCGGCACGCTCCCAACTGGTGATCCGCGCGCGCCCGCTGATGTTCTTCAACCGCACCCGCCCGTCCGGCGCGAGCGGGTAGGTCGCGCTGAACTCTTTGGTCAACTGACCTTCGTCGCCCTGCGCCCGCGCCGCCGTGCCCAGCAGCAGGACGAAGCCGACCAGCGCCGCCGTGATAAGTCGTCTGCCCATCGTCAAAACCTCGTCAATCGTGAATCATGAATCGTGGATAGTTTAAGCGGCGCGGCCGTGAATCGTAAATCGTGAACTGAAGAGAAGGTGCCTTCCTCGATTTACGATTTACGATTCACGATTCACGCTCTTACGTTCTGGGCGCGAGGCGGACGCTGCCGTTGACGCCGGAGACGTTGATCGGCGTGCCGCCCGCGCCGATGCGCGCGTTGAAGTTGTTGCGGCTGATGCGTCCCGTCAGGGTGACGTTCGGCAGGCCCTCGGTGTTGACCGCGCCGTTGATGCCGGTGACGGAGAGGTCTGCGTTCAAGGTTTCGGCGAACTTCAGTTGAACGCTGCCGTTGACGCCGCTGATCTGGATGCCGCGCTCGCCGAGCTGCGTGATGGTCATCCCGACGCTGCCGTTAATGCCGCTGATGTTCGTGTAGCCGCGCGCTTGGCCCACCTCGACGCGGCCGTTGATGCCGGAGACGCGGACGGGGCCGTCAACCTCGCCGACGGTCGTGCGGCCGTTGATGCCGCTCGCCGTCAGGTCGATGTTGCGCGGGACGCGCAGCGTCACCTGCTGGCGCACTTGCGGCCGCCGCCCGTGATCGATCACCCCGCTCTCCTTCTCGCCGCGCACCGTCAGCCCGCCGCCCGACTGCTCGACGATGACCTTGCGGTGCTCCAAGTCGGCCCGCGTGCGCGCCGTGCGGACGATGTGGACTTCGGCGGTCGAGCCGCCGGTCGTCTCGATGTCCACGCGGCCGTTGATGCCGGAGACGCGGACGGGAGCGCCCGCCGCGATCTGGTAGGTCTGCCGGAACTCGTCGCGCTCGGTGAACTCCGAGTCGGAGTCGCGGCCCTGATGCTCGTCCGAGTCGTGGCGCGCGTGCTGCGCCTGCTGGCCGTCCTGCGCCCTGTAGCCCGCCTCGACGAGTCCGCCGAGCGAGGCCGCGTGCGCCCGCGCCGGTCGGAACTGACTGGCCGCCTGCGGCACGGCCAGCGCCGCCACCGCCGCAAAGATCGTTAACGCCGTCCACCTGATTCTCATCGTCGCTGCCTCCTCAAGATGACTGCCGATTTGGGATTTAGGATTCAGGATTTAGGATTTAGGGCTTGGTGATTCCAGACTTCAGATTTCGGATCGAGAACCCTCAACCGTGTGCCATCCGAAATTCCTGAATCCCGAATCCTGAATCCTGAATCGAGTTAGTCGCCCGCGCGCCGGAAGCGCACGTTGCCGCTGATGCTGCTGAAGGTCATGTCGGTTCCGCCGGAGCCGATGCGCCCCTCGTACGAGGACGGGCCCGTCTTCTGCACCGTCACGCCGGGCGCGTCGGCGACGATCTCGCCGCTGATGCTCGACACGCGCCAGTCGGCGTTGGCGTTGTCGGGCAGGCCCACCTCGATGTTGCCGCTGATGCTCGACATGCGGACGCCGCGCCCGCCGAGCCGCGAGAGGTTGACCGCGACGTGGCCGCTGATGCTCGTGAAGGTCGCCTCGCCCGCCGCCTCGCGGACGGTCGCGTGGCCGCTGATGCTCGTCATCCGCACCGAGCCGTCGATGCCGCCGACCGTGACGTGGCCCGACACCGACGAGACTTCGAGGTTGACCGAGCGCGGGAGTTTCATGTTGACGGTCTGTCGCACCTGCACGTTGCGGCACTCGCCGCGGTTGTCGTTGCCGTCGAGCCGGAGGCTGTTCTCCGTCACGGCGACGTTGAACTCGCGGCAGCGCAGGTCTTCGCGGCTGCGCGCCGAGCGGACGATGTGCACCTCGACCTCCCGGCCCGCGTGGGTCTCGACCGTGACGTGGCCGCTCACCGAGTTCAACTCCACCCGCGCGCCGGGCGCGAGCCGGTAGCCTTGGCGCGACTCGTCGCGCTCCGTGTAGTCGCCGTCGTCGTGGCCGTGCTGGGGGGCGAACCGGCCGCGGGCCGCGGCGCACGCGCCGAAGAGTTGCGCGGCCAGCGCCAGCGCCACGCAGCCGGCGAACATTCTGCTTCTCGTCATCACACGTTCCTCGCTTCTTCCGTTAAAGTTGAACCGCCGAACCCGCCTTGTAGGCACACCTCGACCGGACACGTCCGCGCTCGAATCGCGCACGTCGGAACCGACCCGCTGACTGTGCTGCTTGAAAATTTAGCGGCGAGGCTCGTCGTCGCAGTTGAGCAGGCCCGAATCGGACGGGGCCGCGAAGAGAACGTCCTGCGCTTCGGCGTCGCGTTCGCCGTCGGTCGCCGTTTCGCCGCGATGCTCGTCAACCCTGCGGCGCGAGGCTGGCCGCCGGAGCGCGGCGCGGCCCTTGGTGGTTTCGGCCTGCCGGAGCCTGAAGATGAAGTCCTTGCCGAAGAGCTTGGGCATCCCCAGTTCCGGTTGCTCGCGCGCGCCGTTGGACTCCCGCGCGATCTCGGTCTCGAAGTCGGCGGCGGCGAAGCGCGGGACGAGCAGCGCGGTCTTCGCGCCGTCGCGCGCCACCTCGATGCGGAACTCCTCGACCTCCACGCGCCGCGTCGCGACCCCGGCGTGGCCGAGGGCCAACTCGGCGATCACAGGCTCGTCGGCCTTGACGCGCGACGGCCTGCGTGCGACCGACCTCACTGCGCGCCGTTTCGCGGCGGCCTTAGCGCCGCCGCGCGGGGCCGAGTTCGAGGCGACGAGCGCCGTCTGCCTTTGCGGCGCGAGGCCGTCGAACGTGCCGGCCGCGTAGACGAGGAGACTGTTCCAAGCGTTCGTGCTTGTCCACCCGGCCGCGAGGGATTTCAGTTGACGAAACTGCTCGGTGGCTTCGCGCGCGCCCGAAAGCGCGACCGCGACGACTGCCAGCGCGACGCATAGTTTCTGTCTCATCTCTCAACCCTCCTTCGACCCTTGGGGGCGGCGGCAAATTCGGGGGGCGCGTCCCGCTTTCGGGAAAGCCGCGTCGCGTTTCCGCGAAACTGGCACTGCGCGCCTCTACGCTACAGACGTGAAACTCGGCCGGAATGTTTCACTTCGCCCGAATTTTCAAACAACTCACCAGCTTCTGACCTCAAAACACCGCCCGCGCAAGGTTTGTGGCAACTTTTTTCGTCCCGCGGAAGCGACCCTCAGGGCGGCTGTTTCGACGGCCCCGGGCCGACTCAGACGGCCGCCCCCGGCCCTGCGGTCGCACGCGTTCCCGGCGACTTCCGCAAGCCCCGTGCCGCGCCGCCGCGTCGCTAAATTTTCAAAGAGCTTCCGAGCTTACCGAACCGCCGCGCTCTCACCGGCCGGCGGCTCCCTCACCGGCCGGCGGCCCCCTCGTCGACGGCGGCCCTCTCAGCGGGCCGCGGCCTTACGCAGTTGGAGGACGCCGCTGAAGGACGAGAGCGTGAGCGTCGCCTGCGGGTTATCGCCCGCCACGCCGTTGACGCGCACGGTCGAGTGCTGGCCGTGCAACAAACTCTCGGACTGCGGCGACTGCGACTGCCTGACCGGGAAGTCCGTCACGATCTCGCCGTGCGCGACGCGCGCGTCCACGCGGAACGACGCGTCGGCCGGCATCGTCACCTTGACGCCGCCCGAATGGGCCTTGAGCAGATAAACCCCGCCGCGCGCGGGCGCGCCCGTCAGCTCGATGTGCCCGCTCGTCGTCGTCGCCTCGACGCGCGCGTGGCCGACGCGCGCGAGCGTGATGTCGCCGCTCGTCGTCTTCGCCAGAAACTGATCGGCCGCCTCGGCGGGCGCGACCTCCGCGGCCTCGATTGACGCGCTGATCGACTGCAAGCGGACGCGGCCCGCGGAGTTGCGCAGGCTCAGATCGCCGTTCGCGCTCGAAGCCTCGGCCGAGCGCGCGATGCCCTGAAGGCTCACCTCGCCGCTCACCGTCTCGACGCGCGCGATTGCCACGTCGGCGACGGTCACGCGCGCGAGCACCGTCTTGACGACGACCGTCGCGCCGCGCGGCACGTCCAGCGCGACGCTCCCGGAGAAGGAGCAGCCCGCCACGCCGCGGTCGTCCGTGGCCACCACCTCGATCTGCCGCG
>DATCVD010000514.1:0-3838 GCA_036567125.1 Pyrinomonadaceae bacterium
TTCGGTGAGGAACACGTTGCCGGGCTTGAGGTCCCGGTGCACGACGCCCGCCCGGTGCGCGTAGTCGAGCCCATGGCAGGCGTCGCGGAGGATCCGCTGAAGCTCCTTGCGCCGGCTCCCGGCGAGCAGCGCGACGACCGGGCGCGCCGGGTCGAGGTCGTGTCTCAGGCAGAACTCGGCGCGGTTGTCGAGCCGGCGGACTTCGGAGGCCAGCGGGTGGCCGACGAACGCGACTTTCGAGAAGCCGCGCGCCTCGTACCACGCCGGCTCGAACGGGAGCAGCGCGAGCAGCAGGTCAACGTCGCGGCGGATGGCGCGCACGCGGTAGCCGCGCCAAGCCCAGAGCTGCGGGCTGACGTAGTAAACGACCCGCAAGCCCCGCCGCCGGAGCGCGCGCGCGAGCCGCAGGTTGAAGTCGGGCCAATCGACGAGCACGACGGCCGCGGGCCGCCGCTCGACTGCGGCCCGTTTGAGTTCCCCGAAGGCGCGGCGGAAGCGCGGCAGTGCGCGCGCGATCTCGACGAGGCCCGTGATCGACAGCTCGTCCGTGCGGACGATGGTCTCGACGCCCTCGGCGCGCATCCGGCCTTGCGTCCCGCCGAAGAACTCGAAGCGCGCCGAGGGCGCGCTCTCGCGCAGCGCCCGCACGAGCGACGCCGCGTGCGCGTCGCCCGACGCCTCGCCCGCGACGATCATCAGGCGGAAGCTCTCGTCACCGTGCCCGGCCATCCGGTGAATAGTAGCACCGCGGCGCGGGCCGAGGCGGCGCGGGCGGGCCTGCTTGTCGGCCTTCGGCGGCGCGTGTTAGCATCGCCCCGCTCTGTTGGGGCAAAAAAAAAGCGCGCGGCCCGCCTCGAAATCGTGGAAGACGGCCGCGCGCGTCTCGCGTCTGAGGGCCGGGGTTCTTCACTTGCAGTCAGTTCCTCCTGTGAACAGCGTGTGCCGACGTGCGCCCGCGCGCGGCGCATGGCCCGCCGTCGCCTGCGCGCTCGCCGCCTGCGCGCTGTTCGCGTCGGCGCGCCCGCACGCCCGCGCGCAGACGCAGACCAACCCGGTCGAGCGCAAAGTCCAGAACCCGATCTCGGACACGCCGAACGTCAACCCGCTGGAGCAGAGCCAGCCCGTGCGCGTGCGGCCCGCGCGCCAGCAGCCGCAGGGGCCGCGCGGCGCTTCGACCGAGGAGTTCGAGATCATCTCGGAGAAGCAGGGCGCGGAGGGCGAGGAGGGCAAGCGGGTCTTCCTCTACGAGGGGAACGTGGACGCGCGCGTCGGCGTCTACCGCCTGCAGGCCGACAAGATGACCGTCTACGAGGCGACGCAGCGCGTCGTCGCCGACGGCAACGTCGTCTTCGATCAGGGCGACGCGCAGCGCATCACGGGGACGCGCGCCGAGTTCAACTACGGCACGAAGCTCGGCTTCTTCGTCAACTCCACCGGCTTCACGAACCAGACCGAGGACGGCACGATCATCTACTTCACGGCCGACCGCGTCGAGCGCGTCGCCGTCAACCGCATCGTCGCCACCAACGCCGAGATCACGGCCTGCGACGAGGAGAACCCGAAGTGGAGCTTCACGACCGAGCGCGCCGAGATCACCATTAACGACCGCGTGCGCGCGCGCCGCCCCGCCTTCCGCGTCAAGGGCGTGCCAGTCGTGCCGCTGCCCTTCGTCTCCGTCTCGATCAAGCGCCGGGATCGCGCGAGCGGCTTCCTCACCCCGACCTTCTCCGGCTCCGGCAAGAAGGGCTTCCGCATCTCGAACGCCTACTACCAGACGCTCGGCCGCTCGGCCGACGTGACCTTCCGCAGCGACATCTACACGGGCCGGGGCCTCGGCTTCGGGGCCGACGTGCGCACGCGCGCCAACTCGCGCTCCTACCTCTTCTTCGGCTTCTACAACGTCAAGGATCGCATCTTCGGCGCGCGCGCCGACGCGAACAACCCCGATCAGGGCGGGTCTTCCTTTTACGCCGACGGCGTCCACTACTTCCCGAACGGCTTCCTCGCCGCCGTCGACGTGAACGTCACCTCGAACCTCGCGTTCCGCCAAGTCTTCTCGGACAACATTCAGGCCGCCATCTCGCCCGAGGAGCGCTCGCAGATCTTCGTCAACAAGAACACGGACGCCTACAGCTTCAACTTCCTCGCGCGCAACCAAGTCACGTCGCTCCCGAACACGCGCATCCGCATCCGCCAGCTTCCCGGCCTGCACCTCGACAAGCGCCCGTCGCTCATCGACGATCTCAAGGAGAAGGTTCCCGTCTACTGGTCGTTCGAGGGCGGCCTCGAAGGCGTGAGCCGCAAGGAGACGGTCGAAGACCTCGCGGAGTTCCAGCGGCAGGGCAACCTGAACCCGCTCATCACGCCGTCGGTCGTGCAGCGCCTGAACGTGCGGCCGCAGGTGATGCTCCCGCTCAACTTCTCCGGCTGGTCGGCCACGGCGACGGGCGTCCTGCACGGCACTTACTACTCGAACTCGATTGACCCGCTGACGCGGCTCGTCGTCGGGCGCGACCTGACGCGCGTTTACGGCGAGTTCAACTTCGACCTGCGGCCGCCCGCGCTCGCGCGCAACTTCTACAACTCGGAAGGCCGCCTGCGCTTCCGCCACGTCGTCGAGCCTTACGTCGTCTACCGCAAGATCGAGGGCGTGGCGAACGCCGAGCGGATCATCCGCTTCGACTACTTGGACGCCGTCGCCGACACGAACGAGATCGAGTTCGGCGTCACGAACCGCTTCTTCACGCGCCGCTCGACCGAGACGGCCACGGGCGGCGAGGCGCGCGCCAACGGCGCTGCCGCCACTAATGGCGCGGGCGGCGCGGGCGGCGCGAACGGCGCGGAGCAGTCGCCGCTGACGAGCCAGCCCTACGAGGCGCTGTCGCTCACCGTGCGCGGGAAGTATTTTTTCGATCCCCTGTTCGGCGGCGCGCTGATACCGGGGCGGCGTAACCAGTTCTACCCGATCAACACCTTCTCCGGCTTCACCTACGGCGGCGTGCCGCGCCGCTTCTCGCCGCTCTTCTTCGAGGCGCGCTACCGCCCCAACCGCGTGCTCTCGGCCGACGTGCGGACGAACCTCGACACGCAGGGCGGCGGGATGCGCGACTTGGCCGTCAGCTTCTCGCTCTCGAAGCGGCTGGTGCAGGCGTTCTCCACGTTCTACTACACGCGCGCCATCGAACTCGCGCCTTCGCTCGCCCGCTTCAGCGACGCGAACGGCAAAGAGCCGGGCACGCAGCGCGGCTCGCAGTGGAGCCCGACGCTCTTTCTCGGCACGCAGGAGCGCGGCTTCTTCGGCGGCGCGTCGCTCTTCTTCGACTTCCAGAACCGGCCCGACAACGCCAGCCTGCGTTCGACCACCTTCACCCTCGGCTACACGTGGGACTGCTGCTCGGTCACGGTGCAGGACTTCTACTTCAACCTCGGCCTGCGCAAAGAGAACCGCGTCGTCTTCAGCTTCCGCCTGAACGGCATCGGCACGTTCGGCACGGAGCAGATCGGCCAGCAGTTCCGCTGATTTCCGTGCATCTTGCGCGCGGCGCGGGGCATCAAAACTTGGCGTTTCGGCCTCGGATTTAGAGGCCGCCGTAAGCAGATTCCGAAACCCCGCCCGCGTTAATTTCCGTCGCCCCGTGTCGGCCGCGACGAATCCGCCCGGCGCGGCCGACGCGGATATCAGCCGTCAGACAATTTCAGCCGTCAGACAATTTCAGGAGAGCACTTGTTGATGAAAGTCCGCCGCCCCCACGGCCGCCCCGCGCCCCGCGCCCGACGCCTCCTCTCGCTGCTGCTGTGCCTGCTCGTGGTCGGTTCGGCCTCGCCGCCAGCGCCCGCC
>DATCVD010000515.1:0-2687 GCA_036567125.1 Pyrinomonadaceae bacterium
GTCGCGCGCGCCGCAGTCGGCGCGCCGCGCGCGCCCCGCGGGCGGGCTGAGCACGGAAGAGGCGATCATCAACCGGATCGCCGCCGCGCCGTCGGCCGGCAAAGGGCCGAAGGGGGGCAGCGGCGCGGCGGGGCCGAAGCAGCAGTTGAGCTGGCCGCTGAACCGGCCGGGCAGGGACATCGACTTCTCGCCCTACCTCGGCCGCGGGCGCAAGACCCTCGTCTATTTCTACGCCGACTGGTGCCCGGCCTGCCGCGCGACCTCACCGGGGATGAAAGCCATCAACCTCATTTACGACGACTTCGAGGTGATCGCGCTCGACATCGAGCAGTGGGGGTCGCCCGTCGCCGCGAGGCACGGCGTCAACTTCGTTCCCTACCTGCAAATTTACGACGAGGGCGGGGAACTGTTCGCCGAGGGCAACCCGGCGGGGCAGTGGATTACGGACGAGGTCAGGCGGCGCAACGCGCCCAAGTAGGCGAAGCCGTAGTTGAGGCCGCGCGGGAACTACTTCGGCGCGCGCGGGTGGCGGCCGAGGCGGCCGGTGGCGAGCAGCCAGATCATGCGGAAGTCGGAGACGAACGACCACCACGGGTGCGCGAAGGTGGCCGGGCGGTTGCGCTCGACGAAGAAGTGGCCGGCCCACGCCAGACCGTAGCCGGGCACGAGCGCGAGCGGCAGCCACGCCCAGCGCGCGGTCGCCGCGAAGAAGACTAACAGCGCGAGGCCGGTGAGCGTCCCCGCCGCGTGCAGCCAGCGCGTCGCCGGGCGGCTGTGCTCGGCGAGGTAGTGCGGCCAGAACTCTTCGTAAGTTTGAAACCTTTCCTGCGACACGGCGGCCGCCCCCCCGTCACGGCGAGTTGAACCCGTTAGCTGCCCGTCTGCGCCACGGGCAACGGCGTCCTCACTTTCAGTGGCCCGGCACAGACCCCTTCTGGCCACCGCCGCCCGATCCGCCGCCCGACTCCGCGCCCGGCTCGCGCTTGAGGACGCTGATGCGGCCGTCGCCTTCGAGGCACGCCCGCGCGACCTCCGACAGTTGGCCCACGCCCTGCTGCCGCAACTGGCTCATCAACTCCTCCTCCGTGATCAGCTCGCGCCGCATGTTGCGCCGGAGCATCCGCCCGTTTTTAACGAGCGCGAGCGGCGCGGGGCGGAGCAGGCGCGCGACTGCCGGCGAGTGGTAGCCGAGCCAGTCGAGCGTGTAGTCCCAGAAGGCGATGGTGCCGACGAGCAGCGCACCCTCCGTGATCGAGACGTACTCGCCGGCCATCGCGTTCTGCGCGGCGTCGGCGATGAGCACGACGACGAGCAAGTCCGTGATGCCGATGGCCCCGCTCTCGCGCCGCAGGATGCGCAGGAACGCGAACAGCAGAAAATAGACGGCCGTCCCGCGCAGGAAAATCTCCGCCACCGAGAGTTCGGGGACGAACGCCTTCCGCCAATCGACGCGCAGGAGCCAGTCCATAGAAGGAGCCGTTAGCCGTTAGCCGTTAGCCGTTAGCAAAACCAAAAACCGGGGCGGGGACAAATCGAGACGGAAGTTGAAAGCGGTTCCTTCCGGCTAACAGCTAACAGCTAACAGCTAATAGCTAACTGAACACCCGCTGGTAGTCGTCCGCGGCGGCGGGTTCGACGCGCGCGAGTTGCAGGTTTTCTTCGGCGTGAGACCTTCGGGCCATGCCGACGAGGGCGGTGGCGATGCCGGGCGTCGAGCGCACGAACTGGATGGCGGTCTGCGCGTCCGTGGCGAGCGATCCGAGCGGCTCGCGGATCGAGTCGGGGAGGTTGCGCGCCACGCGACCCTGAGAGATCGAGGCCGAGGCGACGACCGTGAGGCCGAGCGCGCGCGCGGCTTCGAGCAAAGACACCTGCTCGCCCGCGTAGGTGTGGTTGGCGAGCGTCAGGGCTTCGGGCATGGCGAGGTTGACGGGGAGTTGGACGAAGCGGAAGTGGTGGCGCTCGCCCGCGATCTCGCGCGCGATCTCGGCCATGCGTTCGAGCGGGTGGTACTCGCGCGCGCCGTGCGGCACGCGGAAGCCGTTCCACGTCGCCACGCCGTAGTGGCGGATGTAGGTGCGCGCGACGGCGCGCTCCAAGTGGCGGAAGGCCGCGCGCAGCCGCCGGTCGAACTCGTCCACCGGGATCGCGCCGAGCTGCGCCTCCGGGTTGTGGATGTAGTAAACGTCGACGGTCTCCAGACCGAGGTTGCGGAGCGACTGCTCGATCTGGTGCTGGAGGTAGCGCGGCGTCATGCAGTGCGAGCCGCCGACGATGTCGGAGAGGGCGGCGACGCCCGGCTCGACGAAAGTTTGCTCGACGTAGTCGCGCGCCTCCTCGCGGCTCGCGGGCGGCGCGGAGTCGAAAGGGATGTAGCCGCCCTTCGTGCAGACGACCAGCTCGTCGCGGGCGGCCGCGCCCTCGTCGATCAAGCGGCGGATCGCCGCGCCGACCGAGCGCTCGCCGCGCTGGAAGCGGTAGTTGGCCGCCGTGTCGATCACGTTCGCGCCGAGTTCGACGGCGCGGAAGATCGAGTCCGCGTAGGCGCGGTCGGTCTCGTCGTCGGGCGCGCCGAGGTAAGTCCCGACGCCGACCGTCGAGAGCCACAAGTCCTGCTCGAAGCGGAAGTGGCCGACGGCCGCGCCGCGGTCGCGCGTCAGCCGCTCGCGGTAGCGCGCCGTGCCCTC
>DATCVD010000516.1:0-4106 GCA_036567125.1 Pyrinomonadaceae bacterium
AGTCCGCCGCCTGCCCGCCGGCGAGCGCGTCTGGTTCGGCCCGCCCGGCGCGCGGCAGAAAGTCCTGCTCGACGGAGACAACTGGCCGCGCCTCGTCAAACTCCTCGACGAACTCGCCGCGCACCGCTCTGCCGCCGCGGCGGACACGCGCCACGCCTTCTACCGCGCCGCGCCCGAAGCGTGGCTCGAATCCCTCCTGCGGCGCGACATCACGCGCTTAGACCCCGGCCTCGTCGTCTCGCCGGTTCACGTGCAGTTCCGCGCGCCCGCCGAGCGCGGCGGCGCGCGGCCAGTCGATCTGCTCGCGCTCCGTCGGGACGGCCGCCTCGTCGTCGTCGAGCTTAAAGTCGCCGAGGACGCCGCGCTCCCGCTGCAAGGCGCGGACTACTGGCGGCACGTCGAGGCCCGCCGCCGCAGCGGCGACCTCCGGCGCGCGCGCCTGTTCGGCTGCCTCGAAATCGCCGACGCGCCCGTCGTCGTCTATCTCGTCGCCCCCGCCCTCCGCTTCCACCGCGCCTTCGCGTGCCTCGCACATCTCGTCTCGCCCGCCGCCGAGATGTACCGCTTCGACATCAACGAGGACTGGCGCGCGGGCGTGCGCGTCGCTCATCGCGCGCGCGTGAACTGATTAGGAGCGGGGAGTTAGGATTAGTTGTCAACAGTAGGCGGAGCGGGCGACGGAAAGTAGAAACTCTCCGTCGCCCGCTCCGCGTGTCCCTAGTTCCCAGCTCCCAGCTCCCAGCTCCTACTTGTTGCTCATGCTGACGACATCGACGTTCTCGCTGGTCGTCGAGATGCCGGCGGCGCGCAGCTTGAAGTCGTCGGGGTTCGACGCGCCGCGCAGGGCTTCTTCGTAGGTGATGAGGCCCGACTGGTAGAGGCGGAAGAGCGACTGATCGAAGGTCTGCATCCCGTACTGCGAGCCGCCGGCCGCGAGCACGTCGCGGATCATCGAGGTCTTCTCCTCGTTGGCGATGTAGTCGCGGATCGTGCCCGTCGAGATTAAGACCTCGGCGGCCGGCACGCGCCCCACGCCGTTGGCCGAGCGCACGAGCCGCATCGAGACGACGGCCCGAAGTATCCCGGCGAGCTGCATCCGGATCGACTTCTGCTGGTGCGGCGGGAACGAGGAGACGACGCGCGTGATGGTCTCCGTGGCGTCGAGCGTGTGGAGGGTCGAGAGGACGAGGTGGCCGGTCTCGGCGGCGGCGAGCGCCGTCTCGATGGTCTCCATGTCGCGCATCTCGCCGACGAGGATCACGTCCGGGTCTTGGCGGAGCGCGCCGCGCAAGGCCTCCGCGAACGAGCGCGTGTCCACGTCAACCTCGCGCTGAGAGATGAAGGATTTCTTGTCGCGGTGCAGGAACTCGATGGGGTCTTCGATGGTGACGACGTGGCCGCCGCGCGTCGAGTTAATGTGATCGATGAAGGCGGCGAGCGTCGAGGACTTGCCCGACCCCGTAGCGCCGGTGACGAGGATGAGGCCGCGCTGCTCTTCGGGGATGCGCTCGCAGATGGGCGGGAGGCCGAGTTCGGTGATCGTGCGCACCTTGTCGGGGATGACGCGCAAGACCATCGAGACCGCGCCGCGCTGCTGGAAGACGTTGGCGCGGAAGCGGCCGACGCCCGCGAGGCCGTAGGCGATGTCGGCCTCGTAGCACTCCTTGAGGCGCTGCTTCTGGCGGTTCGACATGATCGAGAAGGCCATCTCCAGCGTGTCTTCCTGACTGAGGCGCGGCGCGTCGAGGACGGGGCGGAGTTCTCCGTCAACGCGCATGACGGGGAAGGAGCCGGCCTTGATGTGCAGGTCGGACGCGCCGCAGGAGGTGGCGCTGCGCAGCAGGTCGTCGATGTTGATAGGCATGGGTTCGGGCTTCGGAGGCGTTCGGGGGGTTGCTGGGGGGAATTCGGGGGGACGCGTGCGCGCCGGGAAGGCGCTCGCGTCCGCGGAAGTCTCTCGGCCGACCGCGTGGTTCGTGCTGGGTGCGTGGTTCGTGAGTGGGGGGCGGCGCGCGCCGGCCGGAGCGGACTCGACCGAAGCGCCGAAATCATTCTAGCTTGGCGCTCTCCGGCGCGTCAATAAATTCGATCTCGCGGGCGATTTTCGCTGTCGCGCCGTGCTTCAGGAGAGGTGTTCGAGGCGGCGGCGGGCCTTGGCGATCTGGCGGCGGGTGCGTTCGGCCGTCTCGGCCAGCGTGTCGCGGCCGCGCGCGGCTTCCTCCTCGGCGCGGAGCTTGATCTGGTAGAGACTGTCTTGGCGGATGCGCTTGATGCCGAACTCGACGGTGCGTAGTTGCTCCTTGAGGTTGAAGAGGCGCGTGGCCGCGTCCGCCTCGCCGTCGGATTCGCCGCGCGCGCTGGCGCAGTAGAACTGCAACTCCTCGTCGCCGAGCAGCGTGTTGAGGCTCTCGGCGTCGCCCTCGCGGTAGGCGCGGCTGGCCTCAGCCATGATGGCGTGGCGGCGGTCGGCCTCCCGTTCGTCGGCCGCGTGGTCGGGGTGGAACAGCTTGGCGACCGACCAGAACAGGCGGCGCAGCGTCGCCCCCGCGGGCGGCGCGTCCGGCGCGGGGAGCTCTTCCGCCGTCCCGTCGCCGGCTTCGACGCCGAGGCGCTGCTCCTCGGCCGCGCGGATCGCGAGTTCGAGTTCGGCCAGTTCGGCGAGCGGGCCGCCGACGACGTGCGTGTAGCGCGCCTTGAACTCGCGCAGCTCGTCTTGCAGGCGCGCGAGTTCGGCCTTGCGCGCGGCCAGCAGCGTTTCGAGGCGCTCGATCTCGCGCTCCGGGTCGGCCGCGCCCGGCGCGGCGGGGTGAATGTCGAGGCCGTGCATGATCGGTTCAGTCCGACAGTGTAGCAGGGCGGCGAGAGGTTCGGCCAAGCCGGCGGGGTCGTCCGCCGGGCGCGGGCGCGGCGAGATTAAGGTTGACTTGGCCGCCCCGTTGGCTTAAAAAAGGGCCTGCCGGCCCGTCGCAGATTTTGACGCCTGACTTTCCCCGCGCGGCTCTCTCTCTCGCCCCGCCTCAAGCGTCGCTGAAACGACAAGCCAGCTTCTTCCGGCGCGCGTACCCGACTGCGCCGCTGCCGGAGCCCGTTCCCCCTGTTCGTACAGTCGTCCTGTCAGGACGTGCATGGGAGCGGTCTCCGTAATGATCAGTCAGGAAGACTTCGACAAGTTTGTCCGCAGTTACAACACCGACTACGAGTACCTCCTGCAACGCGCCAGCACGGGCAGCTACGAATGCCTGATCACCTCGTTCACGGTACTCAAAGACCTGTACGACGTCATCAACAAACTGCACGACACGACGCACCTCGAATTCCGCATCGTGCCGTACCCGCTGACCTTCCGCGGCAGCGACCCGTTCCTCGCCGGCCTCGGCTTCAACGGCGAGCAGATCAGAACGATCTACGGCTTCCTCGAACACGTCAAGCGCACGCAGGGGCAGGAGTTCGAGGTGTGCATCGAGCAGGGCGTGCCCTTCAAGTGCGCCGTCGCCGGCTACCAACGTGACCCTACCTGAGATCGCAGACCTGATCGACCGGAGCGCGCACGAGTTGCTGCGCCTCTGGATCGACGCCGTCAGGGCGGACGAGGGGATCACGTCGGACGAAGACCTGAGCGAAGGCGGACTCATCGACCACGTGCCGTTCATGCTCGAAGAGATCAGCGGCCTGCTGCGCGCCGGCCGCCGGCCCGCCGCCTCGAACATCCGCGAGGCGCGCGTCCACGCCTACACGCGCTTCCGGCAGGGCTACCGCGCGCGCGACCTCGTCAGAGAGTCGTCGCACCTGCGGCTGATTTTGCTCGATCGCGTGAAGGACGGCCTCGCCGCCAAGACGAACGGCAGCACGCCGCTCGGCGCTTACCACGAGGCCGCGCGCGCCATCAACCTCTACCTCGACGAGGAGTTGCGCTACGCCGTCGCCATCTACACCGAAGAGCTGAAGCCCGTGTAAGTCCGACCCTCCCAGCCACCGCGCCTCTTAACTCCCGAAACTTATCGGCACGCTATTCGTTCACCCTCGTTTGAGGTGAAAGGGACGTAGGTATGAGTGAACCTCTCGAAATGGAGGCCGGCGCGAGCGCGCCCCGAGCGGACGCGCCCGCC
>DATCVD010000517.1:0-2063 GCA_036567125.1 Pyrinomonadaceae bacterium
GCGGCGTGCCGGGGTGGTGGGCGCGGCTGCGCTACCTCATCTGGGCTTGGTGGGTCTGGGCGGCGGCGGCGGCGGCGGCCGTCTGGTTCGACCGCTCCAACACCGCGTTAGGGCTCGCCGCGTGGGGGCTCGTCGCCTACCTCTTCGCCCCGCGCGAGCGCGCCCCGACCTACGGACTCGAACACGACTTCCCCATCGAGTCCGAGGAATTCCTTTCGACCATCTCCGGCGCGACGGGCGCGCACTTCCTGCCCGGCAACAGCTTCGACGTTTACAACAACGGCGACGAGTTCTACCCGGCGATGATCGACGCCATCGCGCGCGCCGAAATCTCGATCACCGTCGAGGCCTACATCTACTGGAAGGGCGACATCGGGATGCTCTTCGCGCAGGCGCTCGCCGCGCGCGCCCGCGCCGGAGTCCACGTCAAAATCCTGCTCGACGCCGTCGGCTCGGCCTCCATCGGCGACGAGATTCTGAAGACCTTGCAGGGCGGCGGCTGCGAGGTGCAGTGGTACAACCCGATCCGCTGGTACAACATCGGCGCGGTCAACAACCGCACGCACCGCAAGTCGCTCATCATCGACGGCGACGTGGCCTTCACCGGCGGCGCGGGGATAGCCGACCACTGGATGGGCAACGCCGAAGACCCGGGGCATTGGCGCGACATCCAAGTCTGCCTGCGCGGCCCGGCCGTCCAGCCGTTGCAGACCGGGTTTGCGCGCAACTGGTTGCAGACGACCGGCGAGCTGATCGCGGGCTCGAATTTTTATCCGCCGCCCCAGCGCTTCGGCGAACTCGACGCGCAGTCGCTCCTCAGCTCGCCGGAGACCGGCTCGTCCACCGTCCGGGTCATGTACTACCTCTCGATCGCCTGCGCGCGGAAGTCGATCCTGATCGCCAACCCCTACTTCGTGCCCGACGACGTGGCAATCGAGACCCTGATCGAAGCGCGGAGGCGCGGCGCGGAGGTGCGGATCATGGTGACGGGCGAGCACAACGACCTGCGGGTCGCGCGCTACAACAGCGTCCGGCTCTACGGCCGGCTGCTCGCCGAGGGCGTGGAGATTTACGAGTACAACCGCACGATGCTGCACCACAAGTACATGGTCTGCGACGGGGTCTGGGTGACGGTCGGCACGACCAACTTCGACAACCGCGCCTTCGCCCTCAACGAGGAGAGCAACATCAACTTCTACGACCGCGCGACGGCCGCCGAGTTCGAGCGCATCTTCGCCGACGACCTCGCCGCCTGCGACCGCATCACGCTCGAAGCGTGGCGCGCGCGGCCCCTCTGGCGGAAGGCTTTCGAGACGGCCGTCTCCGTGCTCAAAGATCAAGTCTGAGCGCCGACCGGGTTCGACGCCCGAAACGGCGTTGCCATCGCGCAGCGCGTCGCGCTAAACTCGCCGCGCTCCCTCGCTTTTGCGCTCTCGCTTTTACGGAAGTGAAATCCCCCGCCCTCAAACTCCTGCTCCCCGCCCTCGCCCTGCTCGCCTGCGCGCAAGCGCCGGACGCGCGCGGCCAGAAGGCCCCGGACGCGAAGGCCGCCGCCGCCGCCCCGCGCGCCGACGCGGAACGCGCGCGGCCGGCGGGCTGGCTGCGCGTGCGCTCGGAGAATTTCCACCTCGTCGGCCACGCGCCCGAGTCGGAGTTGCGCGCGCTGGCCGCGCGCCTCGAAGAGTTCCGCGCCGTCTTCAAACACGCCCTCGGCTCCGGGCACGCCGACTCGCCGGGCGCGGCCGTCTTCGTCGTCTTCCGCGACGAGGCGGAGTACGCGCCCTTCAAGCCGCGGCGCGCGGACGGGCGGCCCGACGAGGGCGTGGCCGGCTACTTCCAGCCCAACCCGCAGCTCAACTACCTCACCTTCGCGGCCGGCGATCTGCGCGGCGAGCAGCTTACCGCCCTCGCCTTCCACGAGTACGTCCACCTGCTCACGCGCGCGGGCCGCGGCGGCCTGCCGCTGTGGCTGGCCGAGGGATTGTCCGAATACTACAACTCCTACGCGCTCGCCGACGGCGGCACGAGCGTCCGCGTCGGGCGCGTGGTCAAGCGGCGGGCCG
>DATCVD010000518.1:0-6466 GCA_036567125.1 Pyrinomonadaceae bacterium
CGCCCCCATCTCGCCCGCGGCGCAGGCCCCGCAGCCCGGCACCGAGGAACTCCCGCCCACGCAGGCGGGCATGGCCGACGCGTCGTGTCAGGTCTTGAACCCGGAGGAGCTGAGCGGCCGCACCGTCAACATCCTCTACGAGATCGAGCCGGGCCGGCGCTTCCGCCTGACCGACATCGACATCACCGGCACGGACACGATCCGCTACGAGGACGTGGCCCCGGACTTGAGATCGCAGGAGCGCAACGTCCTCGAATTCATCCCCTTCCTCGGCCGCGGCCGCGGCTACACGAGCGAGGACGCGCTGGAGCGCGACCGCCGCACCATCCGCCTGCGGATGCAGGAGCTGGGCTACCTCCGCGCCGAGGTCGAGGTGCGGCGCGGCGTCTCGATCGACAGCGACGACCTTATCATCACGTTCGCCGTCACGCCGGGGCCGCTCACGCGCGTCTCCGGGGTCGAGGTGCGCGGCAACCAGATTTACGAGGCCAAGCGTCTGCTCGGCGAGCCGTGCGAGGTGGCGGCGCTGCGCGGCGAGCCTTGCACCGTGGTCGGCGCGCCCTACTCGCGCGCCCTCGCGCGCGCCGACGCCGAGCGCATCCGCTCGCTCTACGCGCGCAACGGCTACGTCGATTCGGAGGTGGACGCGAGCGTCGTCGAGCTGCCGGCGCAGGGCGGCGAGTCTCAGGTCAGGATCGTTTACGACGTGCGCGAGGGCGGCAAGGTCTTCATCGACGAGATCATCATCAACGGCAGCCCGACCGACTCGCCCGGCGCGCTGCCGATGCTCACGAGCCGCCAAGCCATCCGCGAGGCCATCCCCCTGCGCGAGGGCGCGGCGCTGCGCCTCGACGAGCTGCGCGAGAGCGAACGCATCCTCTACAACACGAACGCCTTCCGCCAAGTCGTGATCCGCACCGAGCCGCACGGCGAGACCGCCTCCGGCTTCCGCAAGCACGACGTGATCATCGACATCGAGGAGCTCAAGCCCCGCCGCATGGACTACGGCGGCGGCTACTCGACCGACGGCGGCCCGCTCGGCCTCTTCGAGTTGCAGCACAACAACCTCTGGGGGAGCCTCCGGCAGGGCACGCTGCGCGCGCGCGCGAGCCGCCTGACGCAGTTGCTCCGGCTCGAATTCTTCGACCCGCGCTTCCGCGCCTACGGCCAGTCGAAGTTCTCGCCGCTCACCGTCTCCGCCCAGTACCAGCGCGACGTGAGCGTCACGCGCTTCTTCCGCTCGACCATCGACCGCGGCACGTTCGGCATCGTCCAGCGCCTCGACGAAGAGGGCCGCCCGATCCTCGTCGAGTGCACGGCGATCCCGGAGTCCGAGTGCGAGCGCACGGGCGAGCCGACGATCAACCGCTTCACCTTCAACGTCGAGACGCAGCGCACGCTCGACGAGGCGTCGCGCACCGTCCTCTTCGTCCGCTACAACTACGAGGACGTGCGCATCTTCAACTTCGGCAGCCTGCTCGTCGCGCCGATCCTGCGGCCCGACCGCGCCGTGCGCCTCTCGCGCCTCGGCGCGACGCTCGCGCGCGACACGCGCGACCGCACCTTCGACCCCTCGCGCGGCGAGTTCCTGACCGCCGACTTCGCCGTCTCGCTCCGCCAGCTCGGCGGCAACCTCTCGTTCACGAAGCTGCTCACCACCTACCGCCGCTACTGGCGCTTCGGCGCTCCGCCCGACCGCCGCACGCAGATCCTCGAACGCGGCCGCACGGGCCTGCTCGGCGGGGGCCTCGCCTCCTTGCGCGGCGCGATCAGCCAGACCGTCATCGCCGCGAACGTCAACCTCGGCCTCGCCAACCTCTTCAACCCGCGCGACCGCGACGGCGACGGCGTGATCGACGACATCGACCGCACGCTCCCGATCAGCGAGCGATTCTTCTCCGGCGGCTCGGCCACGCTGCGCGGCTTCGGCTTCGAGGAGGCCGGCCCGCGCCTCGCCGTCTGCCCCGGCATGGAGCAGTTCGACGCGGCCGGCAACCTGACGGGCTGCACGCCCGGCCTCTTCCGCAACCAGCAGGGCGAGCAGGTCAGACTCAACCCGTTCACCGTGCCCGTCGGCGGCAACGCTCTGGCGATTGTGAACCTCGAAGCGCGCGTGCCGCTGCGGACGAACTTCCAGATCGTGCCCTTCTACGACGGCGGCAACGTCTTCCGCCGCGTCGGCGACATCTTCGGCCGCAACGACCGCGCCGGCACAATCGACATCAACCAGCGGAACCTCCGCGTCCAGTGGTCGCACACCGTCGGCCTCGGGTTCCGCGTCAAGACGCCCATCGGCCCGCTCGGCATCGACTACGGCTTCCTGCTCAACCCGCCGGAGTTCGAGGTGCCGCAGTTCTCTGGGCCGCCCGCGATCCACCGCCTCAAGCGCGGCCAACTGCACTTCCGCTTCGGGCAGACGTTCTAAGAACTTTCAGGGAAAGGGGGACGGGGAAAGGTGGAAGGGAAGACGACGGGATGCAACCTCGACCGCGCGGCCGGCGCGGCCGCCAACGCGGCGCGTGATTCGTCGCCCGCCGCGTCGCCCGCTCCGTCACGCGCTCCGCGACGCGACGCGTCGCACGCTTCGCCGCCCGCGCGGCGGCGCACGACGCTCGCGACGTGCCTGCTGCTGCTGACCTTCACCCTTTGCCCCTTCCCCTCGCCCGCCTCGCGCGGCGCGCGCGCGCAGGAGGTCGTCGACCGGATGGTCGCCACGATCAACGGCCGCGAGCTGATCACCTACACGGACTTGCTCTGGCAGTTGGCCCTCCAGCCCGACACGCCGCTGGAGAACCCGCGCCCCGAAGACCTGCGCCGCGCGCTCGACCTCCTCGTCGATCAGCGCCTCATCGCGCAGGAGGCCGGGCGGCTGCCGGCCATCGCGGCGAAGGAGGAGGACGTGAAGGCGCGCATCGCGGAACTCGTCAAGCGCTTCCCCACGCAGGAGGGCTTCCAGCGCCGCACGGCGCGCGTCGGCCTCACGGCCGAGCAGCTTTACGAGATCGTCCGCCAGCGCGTCGAGATCGAGCGCTATCTGGATTTCCGCTTCCGCTCCTTCGTCGTCGTCACGCAGAAGGAGGTCGAGGACTACTACCGCGACGTGTTCGTCCCGCGCTGGCGGCGGCAGCAGCCCGGCCGCATCGTGCCGACGATTGCCGAGGCCGCCAAGTCGGTCGAGGCCGAGCTGCGCGAGGCCAAGATCGAGTCGGACACCGACGCCTTCCTCGAAGACGCCCGCGCCCGCGCCGAGATCGTCTTCCTCGATCCCGCGCTGGAAACGAGACGGTAGCGATTAGCTGTTAGCCGTTAGCCGTTAGCCGTTAGCCAAACCAAAAACGCCGTGCGTCGAATTTTGATCTGTCACGTCTGAAGCTCCTGTTTCCGAAAGCTAACGGCTAACCGCTAACAGCTAATCGCTCACAATCATGTCGCCGGAAGTTTCAACGTCGAACACGAGGCCGCGCGTCGGGCTGGCGCTGTCGGGCGGGGCGGCGCGCGGGGCGGCGCACGTCGGCGTGCTGCGCGTGCTGGAGGAGCAGGGCATCCCCGTCGATTGCATCGCGGGCACTTCGGCCGGCGCGCTCGTCGGCGGGGCTTACGCGGCCGGCCTCCCGCTCGACCGGCTGGAGGACTTCGCGCTGCGGATGCGCTGGCGCGACTTCGGGCGCGTGACGCTCTCGACGCTGGGCGTGCAGTCGAACGCGCGCTTGGAGGAGTTCATCCGCGCGCGCTTCCCCGCCGCGCGCTTCGAGGACTTGCCGATCCCTTTCGCCGCCGTCGCCGCCGACCTCCAGACGGGCGCGCCCGTCGTGCTCAAGGACGAGGGCGACCTCGCCTTCGCCATCCGCGCGAGCTGCGCCGTGCCGGGCTGGTACGTCCCCGTGGTCGACGGGCGGGGCCGGCAGCTGGTGGACGGCGGGATCGTGGCGAACCTGCCCGTCCGCGCGCTCAGGAAATTTCAGCCGCCGCCCGACATCCTCGTCGGCGTGGACGTGAACTTCGAGGGCGCGAAATTCTTGGGGCCGCCGCGCACCGCGCTCGGCATCCTCTTCCAGACCATCATGGTCGTGCAGCGCGTCGTCAGCTCGCACGAGCAGCGCGCGGCCGACGTCGTCATCGTGCCGCGCGTCGGCCACATCCGCTGGGACGAGATGCGGCGGGGCGCGGAGCTGGTGCGCCTCGGCCGCGAGGCCGCGCTCGAATCGGTCGGCCGGATCAAGGAGCTGCTCGCGGAAGCCGCGCGCGACGCGGGCCGGCAACCGCGGCGGCAAACCGGCCCGCTCCGCGCACGCACTTAACGCGCGGCCGTCCGGGCGGGGCAATTCGTTCGCCGCCGGGCGGGGCGGGCGAAGTCATTGACATAAGCCCTGCGTTGTAATAAAAGGCTGTTGCTTTTCGGCGGCCACCTGCTTCCTTGAAACGGCCCTGCGCCTTACTCCACCCGACCCCCTAAGCCCATCGCCGAACGCACGGAGGTTGCCGCCGGCCCGCGCCGCCAGAGAACGTGCGCGGCCGCCGCCGGCCGGCGGATCGCGCGGTCGGGCGGCCGGGTTCGCCACAGCCGTAACCACCCGGAAACACGATTCGCGGAAGGACTGACATGGTTGACAAGAACGAGACCTCGGACGAAACGCTGGACGTGATGACGGACGCCTCCGTCGTCGGCAAGCCCGTCCTCAACGAGCGCCTTGAGTATTACCTCGACCGCACGGTGAGGGAGTTGATCGAACTCCACTCCGACGCCCTGCCCCCCGAGCAGCAGGAGCGCCACCGCCTCTACGCGCTGACCCTGATGTCGCTCGTGCACCACTACTGGAACGGCAACAAGAACGGGCGGGGCGGCGAGTACCCGTGGAACGAATCTCCGGACGCCGAGGACGGCCCGTACCTCGACCGCGACTACCTCGGGCACAACATCGCGGCCATCGCTGTCGACGGCGACGGGCGCGTCATCGATTTCGACTTCAACCACAACCGCATCTTCAACAGCTCGGTCGAGCACGCCGAGGCGCGGCTGGTGCGCCGCGTTTACGGGCTGGCGCAGGTGCAGGACAGTTGGAACACGAACGACTACAAGCCGCACATGGGGGCGATGGACGACTACAACACGTTGCAGAACGTCACGCTCTACACCTCGCTGGAGTCCTGCTCGCAGTGCGCCGGGATCATGGCGCTCGGGCGCGTGAAAGAGATCGTCTACCTGCAATCCGATCCCGGCATGTACATGATCGGCAACATCCTGCGTAACCTGACTTCGGGCACCAAACTCCAAGCGCCGCTCCCCATCGCCGCGCGCGAGGTCGGCCTGTCCTACTACGACCGGCTGAACAACGCGTACGTCAGCTACACCAAGCAGGTCGCCGAGAAGCCGTTCTTCATCCACACGAAGGGCAAGAAAAAGGGGCACGAGGATCGCTCGGACTCCATCACCTCTTTCCTGTGCACCAAGTCGGCCCGCGACATCTACGGGGAGGCGGCCAGAGAGTGCTCCGCGTACCTTGGGGGGGCGAAGCAGCTTGAGTACCCCGACTTCAAACCGCTGGACAAGGACGGGCGTGAGGTGGAGAACGCCCTGACGAATCAGGAGTGCCTCAAGGAGCTGAAGTGTTTTCTCGATTACTCCTTCGCCAACGGGAGGCGCGGGACGCCCCACTGAGCCGGCGTCGGGTGAATCGCGCGGGCGTGCTTCCGGCGAAGGCGGCCGCGGGTTAAACGTCGCCGCCCCGTTCGAGTAGAACGTGCGCGACGGCGTGCTCGGCGGTGTGTGTGAGCGAGAGGTGGGCGCGGGTCGCGCCCGACAGGCGGAAGAGTTCGAGCGCCGTGCCGCTCAGGACGAGTTCGGGCCGGCCCGACGGGTCGTTGACGACTTCCACGTCGCGCCAGCCGACGCCGCCGCTCCAGCCCGTGCCCAGAGCCTTGAGCGCGGCTTCTTTCGCGGCGAAGCGCGCGGCATAATGTTGGGCGGCGGCCGCGCCGCGCGCGTCGCAGTAGCCGCGCTCGCGCTCGGTGAAGACGCGCGCGCGGAAGCGCGGCGTGCGCGCCAAGACGTCGCGCATCCGCCCCACCTCGACGATGTCGATGCCGGTCGAAACGATCACGGAAGATCAGGAACTCGCCGCGCGCGCCGGCTTCCGCTGGCTCGCGCGCGGAAGCGTGCGCGCTCTCTCGTGCGACGCGCTCGCCGCCGCGGGCTTCGCCAACGCCTTCTCGACGCGGGCGGGCGGCGTGAGCGCGTTCCCCGAAAACGATCTCAACCTCGCGGGCTTCTCCGAAGACTCGGCCGCGAACATCGGGGAGAACCGCCGCCGCTTCCTCTCGCTGTTCGACGGCCGCTGGTCGCTCGCCACGGGGTGGCAGGAGCACGGGGCCGACGTGCGCGCCGTTTGCGACGCCGAACGGCTGCCCGACGCGCGCGACGACGAACGCTGCGACGCGCTCACGACCGACCTGCCGCGCGTGCTGCTCG
>DATCVD010000519.1:0-3056 GCA_036567125.1 Pyrinomonadaceae bacterium
ATCGCGCGCCTGCTCGCGGAGGTCGCGGAGCACGAGGGCGCGGGAACGACCGTCGGCGGCGGCGCGTCGGCGGTGAACAAAGGCGGGCCTGCGGTCGTAAACCCGTCGAGCGCGGCCGGGAAGTCTTCGGCCGGGGGCGGCGCGGGCGGCGGGCGCAAAGGAGCGGCGAGTTGAGCACCACGGTCAGCGAGACGACGAACGCGGAGCGCGCCTGTTACAGCACGCCGGCCGAGGCGGGCCTGCGCGTCGAGCCGCTCCCGTTCGAGCGCGTGCCCGGCCAGTCGCGCCTCTTCCTCGACTACCTGCGCGACCCCACGAGCCTCCGCAAGTATTACCCGTCGGCCGTCCGCTACCACCACGAACTCGCCGCGCGCGCCCCCGAAGTCTTATCCGCACACCAAACTGATCGCGCCGCGCTCTGCGACGCGCTCGCGGAGATGAACCGCGCGTGGGGGGCGGGCCGTGAGACGCTCGCCAACGTCGAGCGCCTGCGCTCGCCCGCGTGCGTCGCCGCCGTTTCGGGCCAGCAGGTCGGCCTCTTCACCGGCCCGCTCTACACGATCTACAAGGCGCTCTCGGCCGTCAAACTCGCGGGCTGTTTGACGCAGCGCGGGACGGAGGCCGTCCCCGTCTTCTGGATGGCGACCGAGGATCACGACTGGGAGGAGGTGCGCTCGGCCGAGTTCACCGCCTGCGACGGCCGCCTCGCCTCGGCTTCCGTGCCCGACGAGATGCACGCCGAGGGCACGCCCGTCGGCGCGGTCGTGGCCGACTCGCTCGTCACGGATGCCGTCAAGCGACTCCTCGACCTGCTCCCGACGACCGAGTTCACCGACGATCTCGCGCGCGTCGTCCGCGACGCCTACGCGCCGGGCCGCACCTACGCCGAGTCCTTCGCGCGGATGATGACCGCGCTGACGCGCAGCTACGGCCTCGTCCTCCTCGACCCGCTCCACCCCGAACTCAAGCGGCTCGCCGCGCCGCTCTACTCCGAGGCCGCGCGCCGCGCGCCCGAGCTGGCCTCCGCCCTCGAAGCCCGCAGCCTTGAGCTTGAGCGCGAAGGCTACCACGCGCAGGTTCACACCTCGGCGGACGCCTTCCCGCTCTTCCTCCACGCCGCGGACGGACGCCGCACCGCGCTCGCGCGCGGCTCGGACGGCCTCTACCGCGCTAAGGGTAGCGCGGACGAAGCGGGCCGCACCGCGGACGAGCTGGCCGACTGGGCGGCGCGCGAACCCGGGCGCTTCAGCCCGAACGTCACGCTGCGCGCCGTCGTGCAGGACTACCTGCTCCCGACCATCGCCTACTACGGCGGCGCGGCCGAGGTCGCCTACTTCGCGCAGACCGCCGAGGTCTACCGGCTGCTCTCGCGCCCGGCGACGCCGATCCTGCACCGCGCGAGTCTGACCGTCGTCGAGCGCCGCACCGGGCGCGCGCTCGAACGCTACAACCTGCACCTGACGGACTTCTTCGCCGGCCACGACCACGTCGTCGCGCGCGTCGTCGAAGAACACCTCGGCACGGATCAGGCGCGCGCCTTCGACCGCGCCGAACAGCAGATCAACTCCGCGCTCGCAGACCTCGGCGACACGCTGCGCCGCTTCGACCCGACGCTCGCCGACGCGCTCTCCTCCGGCTCGCAGAAGATTGGCCACCAACTCGCCGGCCTGCGCGCGCGCTTCCACCGCGCCCAGATGGCCCGCGACCGCGCCGCGCACCGCCAGCTCGAACGCGCGGCCGCCGCGCTCTTCCCCGAAAAGTCTTTGCAGGAGCGCCACCTCAACGTCACGTCCCTGCTCGCCCGCCACGGCCTCTACTTCATGGACTGGATTTTCAACGCCGTGGACATCGGCTCGGTCGATCACCAGATTGTCTATCTGTAAAAGCCGTGAATCGTAAATCGTGAATCGTAAATCGAAAGAAGAAGTTTCGATTTACGATTCACGATTTACGATTCACGATTCACGGCCTTCAAATGTCGAAAATCAGAGTCCTCTCCGATCACCTCGCCAACCAGATCGCCGCGGGCGAGGTGGTGGAGCGCCCGGCGTCGGTGGCGAAGGAGCTGGTCGAGAACGCGATTGACGCGGGCGCGCGGCGCGTCGAGGTGGACGTGGAGGCGGGCGGCCGCCGCCTGCTGCGCGTCTCTGACGACGGCTGCGGGATGGTGCGCGACGACGCGCTCTTGGCCTTCGAGCGGCACGCCACGTCGAAGATCGCGTCGGTCGAAGACTTGAACCGGATCGGCACGCTCGGCTTCCGCGGCGAGGCGCTCGCTTCAATCGCCTCGGTCGCGCGCGTCGAGCTGCTGACTCAAGTCGAAGGCGGGGAGGCCGCGACGCGCGTCCTCGTCGAGGGCGGGCGGATGCGCGACGTGCAGCCGGCGGCGCGGCCGCGCGGCACGACCATCGCGGTGCGCGATCTTTTTTTCAACGTGCCCGCGCGCCGGAAGTTTTTGCGCTCCGAGGCGACCGAGAGTTTTCACCTGACGAACCTCGTGACGCACTACGCGCTCGCGCAGGCACACGTCGAGTTCACGCTGACGAACAACGGGCGCGAGGTGCTGCGCTGCGCGCCCGCGCGCGACCTGCGCGAGCGCGCGTATCAAATCTTCGGCGCGGAGTTTCTCGACGGCCTGCTCGAAGTGGCGGGCGGGCACGGGCCGGTCGCGCGAGTCTCCGGCTTCGTCTCCGCGCCGCGCGACCGGCGCACCTCGCGCGACGCGCAGTACCTTTTCGTCAACGGCCGCTACGTCCGCGACCGCCTCATCAGCCGCGCGCTCACCGAGGGCTACCGCACGGTGCTCCCGCACGGCGTCTATCCGGCCGCGCTGCTCTTCCTCGAAGTGCCGCTCGAAGAGGTGGACGTGAACGTCCACCCGGCGAAGACCGAGGTGCGCTTCCGCCGCGCCGCGGCCGTCGCCGACGCCGTGCGCGAGTCGGTACGCGCCGCGCTCTCGGCCGCCGGGTTCGTGCGCGAGCGCGCCAACTTCGCGGACGACGCGGACGCGCCCCCTCAGGCGTTCGACCCGAACGCCCGGCAGGAGTCAATCGAGT
>DATCVD010000520.1:0-2726 GCA_036567125.1 Pyrinomonadaceae bacterium
GCCTCGCCGAGCGCGCACGCGATCCCGCGCCCCGTGCCGCGCGTCGCGCCCGCGACGACCGCCACCTTGCCCTCCAGAGGTCTCATCGCCCGCCCACCTCCCATCAAAGTTTCCCCACCGTGACGGCGGAAGTTTACGCGCGGCGGCCGACACCTACTGTCATAATTCAGGGGCCGAGGGTTAGGAATTAGGAGTTAGGAATTAGGAATTAGGAATCAGAATGAAAGCGGAATGCCGGCCGTCCATCCCGGCTTCCGGCTTCTAACTCCTGAATCCCAGCCCCGATTCCTGTCTCCCGTCTATCGCTTCTCCGCCGCCTGCCGGTATGCGGCGGCGACGGCGGGCAGCGTGACGTAGTTGTGGAAGACGAAGGCGCGGAGCTGCGAGTCGCCGGCCAGCGCCTTGCGAAACTCGTCGAGGTTGACGCTCTTGCGGGCCTGTTCGAGCGTCTCGCCGCGTTTGACGGCCGCCTCGGTCTGCTCGCGGATCGAGTTGAGGAGGCGCGCGACGAGGCGCGGGTGCGAGTCGTCGCGCATGACGGGGCCGTGGCCGGGGATGATGACGGCGGGCTTCAGCGCGATCAGCTTTTCCAGCGCCGCGGCGAACTCGGCCGGGTGCGAGGTCGTGCCGACGAGCGGGACGGGCCAGACGACGAGGTCGCCCGCGACGACGATTGATTCCTTCGGGAGGTAGACGACGAGGTCTGCGCCCGTGTGGCCGCGCCCCAAGTGGCGTATCTCGATGGTGCGCGCGCCGCGCACGAGCGTCAGCCGATCCTCGACCGTGAGGGTGGGGAGCACGACGCGGAAGGCCGGCGACTCGGCGACGTAACGCTCGATCAGGTCGGCCGTCTGCGCGTAGCCGGCGCGCTCTTCTTCGGCGAGCGCCGCGCCATCCGCGAGGCTCCGGCCCTCGGCGATCTGCTTGCGGAACATCGCGGCGAGGCTCGCGCCGCCCTCGACGGCCTGCTTGCGGTTGGCGAGGCCGACGGCCGGGAAGTCCCGAAGCGTGCTCGCGTGGCCGACGAACTCGACCGCCGGGTAGGCTTCGCGCCACGCCTGATTGCCGATGACGTGATCCTCGTGCCAGTGCGTGTTGACGACGTAGCGGACGGGTTTCGCCGTGATCTTCCTGAGCGCGCCGATGACCTCGCGCGTCGCGGCCGGGCTGATGTTGGAATCGACGACGACCACGTCCTCGTCGTTGACGATCAGGACGTTGTTGGCCTCGAACCAGAGGCCGAGCGGCTCGCGGCGGACGACGGCGTAGACGCCCTCGGCCACCCTCTGCACCTCGAACTTTTCGCCCCGCGCGCGGGCCGCGGGCGGGCGGAGGAACGCGAGCGCGAGCGCGAAGGCGAACAGAAAAACTTTCGGGGAAAACATTTTCATGGAGACCCATCCGGCCGCGGAGTCGAGAAGGCACGAACACTTACGACGGGCGGCCGCGATAAGTTTGGCGCGCCCCCGCTTGCCGCCCACGCGCGCGCCTGCCGCCAAAAAAAATCGCGCGAGGGCGCGGAGAAGTTGGATTTTGATCCGAGATTTTGTGCGGCGTGCGGGGCGCGCGGTCAGGGCGCGCGCAAGACTTGCTGCCAGCCGGAGTCGTCGCGGCGCATGCGCGCGGCGAGCGTGTCGCGCAGCTCGCGCAGGCGCGGGCTGAGGTCGTGCGGGTAGTTGTCGATGTCGCGGAAGCGCGCGCGTTGTTGTTCGACGTAAGCCTTCTGCTCGTGAATCGACGGGACGCGTTCGTTGCCGTCCGGCGACCAGAAGGGAAGCAGCAGGCGCTCGACTGTCGCCGCGCCGGGAATCCCCACCCGCTCGTCGTCGAGGCCGACGAGGTCTGCGACGTAGAAGCCTTCGGCGTCCGCGCCGCGGAAGAGTTGCAGGCGGCCGGGCAGCGTCGACTTCGCCGGCTCGTCGGAGACCTTCATGGTTGGCCGGCCCGCGACGACGCACTGCTTGAAGATGACGCCCGCGACGCGCGCGACCTCGGCCGAGAGCTTGGTGCCGACGCCGAAGCCGGCGGCCGGCGGGAACTCGCGGACGATCTCGGCGACGCGCTCCGCGGTCAGGTCGCCCGTCAGGATCGGCATCAGGCCCGTCAGGCCGTTGGCCTCGAAGAACCGGAGGCACCACGCGCCGAGTTGGGCGAGGTTGCCGGAGTCGAGCCGGAAGCCTTTGAAGGCGCGGCGGCGCGCGTCCGTCGAGGTCGCGGCCATCGCGGCGTGGGCCGCGCCGGAGCGCACGTCGACGGTGTCGAGCAGCAGGATCGTGCCCTGCGGGTTGGCGTCGAGCCAGCGCTCGAAGGCGACCTGCTCGAAGTGTTTGGGCCGGCGGGTGCGCGGATCGATCTCGTGACTGTCGAGAAACCCGACGAACGACTGCTGCCAGTAGTGCGCGGCCGTGCCGACGGCCGGGATGCGCAGGCGGAAGGCGGCCTCAAGGTTCGAGGTGTCGTTGAAGCCGCCGACGTAGGCGGCGGCCGCGACCTCCACGGCGCGCTCGGCGTCGCCGTTGCGGCGCAGCGAGAAGTCAGAGAGCCAGCGGTCGCCGGCCGCGGCGCGGTAGCGCATGGCGAGCGCGGCCACGGTCATCGGCAGATCGAAGGCGTGCTCGAACTTGATCTCCTGCGCCTGCGTGAGGCCGAAAGGGCCGGTCGCGTCGGCGAACGGCTCGCCCGCGAAGACGAGCGTGCCGGGGCGCACGGCGCGCACCCGGCCGTCG
>DATCVD010000521.1:0-4817 GCA_036567125.1 Pyrinomonadaceae bacterium
GGCGAGAAAGTCCGCCCGCGGGCGGTTAACGTTTGACGCGCGCGAGCAGCGCGGCCGAGAGCAGGCCGAGGGCGAGCGCGCCGGCCCAGACGACGCGCGACCCGTGCCGCTCGTAGACGCTCGTGCCGATCCACGGCCCCGCGGCGAAGGCGAGGCTGAAGCTCATCGTGTAGAGGCCCATGTACTCGCCGCGCTTGCGCGCCGGGGCGATCTCGGCCACGTAGGCCGAGCTGGCCGGCAGCATGATCATCTCGCCGAACGACCAGACGACGACGCAGGCCGCCACGCCCCACGCGCTCGACGCCAGCCCGTACGCGCCGAAGCCGACGGCGAACAGCGCCGCGCCGAGCGAGAGCGCGCGGCGGTGCGACCAGTGGGCCGTCGCGGAGTTCAGGGGGACTTCGAGCAGGACGATGAGCGCCGTGTTGATCGTGAACATCAGCCCGTAGCCCGCCTCGGTCATGCCGAGGTCGCGCACGAGGAACAGCGCCAGCACCGACTCGTTCTGGAAGAGGATCAGCAGCAGCGGCAGCAGCGCCGCGAGGAAGTAGGCGAGCCGCGGGTCGGCGAACGCGCCGAACTGCCGGCGCAGGAACGGCTCACGCCCTACCGCCCCGCGCCCCTTTGCCTCGCGCTCTTTTAAAACCTCGCGCGCCGTTAAAGGCCCGTGCTCTTTCGCCGCGCCGGCCGCGGCCCCGCCCGTCGTCTCGGACGCGACATCGTTCGTTGTACCTAAGGCATCGTTCGCCGCTGCGTCTGCGGCGTCGTTCGCCGCGCCCGTCTCCACCGGGGCCGCGGCGTCCCTCTTGCCCGCCCGGCGGAAGAAGACCGCGAGCAGCACGGCCGCCGCGACGGAGGTCGCGCCGTCAACGCGGAACAGCGCGGGAAACGAGACGGTGGCGAGCAGCCCGCCGAGCGCCGGCCCGATGCTCATGCCGACGTTGACGGCGAGCCGGTGCAACGCGAACGCGGCCTTGCGCCTGTCGGGCGCGACCAGCTCCGAGATCGAGGACAGGTTCGCGGGCCGGAACGACTCGGTCGTCACGGCCAGCAGCGCGACCGCCGCCGCCACCCACGCCCCGCGCGCGACGGGGAACGCCATCAGGACTAGCCCCGACGACAGGAGCGACGCCTCCATCACCACGAGCGACCCGAAGCGATCCGCGATCCGGCCGGCCAGCGGCGCGGTCACGAGCGCGCTCACGCCGTAGACGGTCAGCATCAGCCCGGCCTGACTCGCCGGGTAGCCGAGCCGCGTCAGGTAGAGCACGAGGAACGGCAACGCCATCGTCCCCGCCCGGTTGACGAGCGTGGCGAAGAACAGCACCCACACCCCCCTCGGCAACCCCTTGAGATCGCGCCACGGATTCCGCACGCCGCCCGTTATCTCCTCGCCGCTTCAAATTTCGGAAAGCGGATCGGCCGCCCCTCGATCCGTCGCGGGACGACGCCGACGCGCCGGCACGTCGAAGTTAATGGTAAGCGACTTCGGTAACACGCGGCGGGCCGCGCGGCGTCGGCGGACGCGCGGGGCCGCCTGAGGTCGGTGTGGGGTGACGGGAGGCGTCAGGCGTCGCCCTTCGATTCGAGCTCGTCGTGGAGGGTGGTCAGGCGTTTGATCTCGAACTGGCGCGCGCCGCCGGGGGTGGTGACTTTGATCTCGTCGCCCTCCTCACGGCCCATCAGGCTGCGGCCGATGGGCGAGGTGGTGGAGATGAGTCCCTTGGCCGGGTCGGACTCTTCGGGCGTGACGAGGCGGTAGGTCACCTCCTCGTCGCGTTCGGGGTCGTAGAGGTGGAGGGTCGAGCCGTAGGCGGCGCGGCCGTGGGGCACCTTCGTCACGTCGATGGAGGCGATCTCGCTGATGCGCTGGCGCAGGTCGCGGACGCGCGCCTGCACGAACTGCTGGCGCGCGAGCGCGGCGTGGTACTCGGCGTTCTCGCGCAGGTCGCCCCACTCCTTCGCCGTCTTGATCTGCTGCGGCAGGTGGACGCGCAGCTCCGTCTCCAACGCCTCAAGCTCCGCCTGCAAACGCTCTTTGACCGCCTGTGTCACGACTCCCCGAGACCCCCTCAACTTGGTCTCCCCCGGCCCGCGCCGGAAGGTTGTTAACTGCCGCTTCGCCGACGATTATAACCCGCGCGCGCCGCGCCCTCTAGGGGCGCTAACACTCCTGCTGGCTGTGGTACTGCGCCTCGTCGGCCGCGCCGAAGGAGATGCCGAGGTCGCGCGCCGTGCGGACGAGCGCGGCGTCTAGGGGCACGGTCTTCAGCCCCTTGATCGCCAGCTCGATGGGCACGGCGACGATGTCGGCCGAGTGCAGGGCGACCATCTTGCCGAAGTCGCCGCGCACGGCGGCGTGGACGGCGGCCGCGCCGAAGGAGGTGGCGAGCATCCGGTCGAAGGCGTTCGGCGAGCCGCCGCGCTGGAGGTGGCCGAGCACCACGTAGCGCGACTCCTTGCCCGTCCGCCGCGCCACCTCCTCGGCCACGCGCCGGCTGATGCCGCCGAGTCGCGGCGCGCTCTGGCGGTCGCCCGCCGACGCGTACACCTCGCCCCCCTCGATCTCTTTCGCGCCTTCGGCGCAGACGATGATGCTGAACTTCGCCCCGCACCGCTCGCGCTCCGCGACGCGCTCGGCCACCTCTTCCATCGAGAACGGAATCTCCGGGATCAGGATCACGTCCGCGCCGCCCGACACGCCGCAGTGGAGCGCGATCCAGCCGGCGTGGCGGCCCATCACCTCCAAGACCATCACGCGGTCGTGCGACTCGGCCGTCGTGTGCAGGCGGTCGAGCGCCTCGGTGGCGATGTCGAGCGCGGTCATGAAGCCGAAGGTCAACTCGGTCGCGGCCAGATCGTTGTCGATCGTCTTGGGCACGCCGACGACGGGGAAGCCGCGGCGGACGAACTCGTTGGCGATGGCGAGCGTGCCCTCGCCCCCGACGGCGATGATGGCGTCCACGCCCATCCCCTTCAGGTTCTCGATGGCCGCGCCGTACACCTCCTCCGGCCTCAACTCGCGCCCGCCCTCGCGGACGACGAAGCTGCCGCGGTTGCGCGTGCCGAGGATCGTGCCGCCGCGCGGCAGCAGGCCGCGCACGTCCTCGGGGCGCAGCTCGCGCACGTTCGTCGCGCCCAGACAGCCCTCGAAGCTGTCCTCGATGCCGAGCACCCTCAGCCCGTACTCGTTCGTCGCGGTCTTCACCACCGCGCGGATCACCGCGTTCAGCCCCGGCGCGTCGCCGCCCCCGGTCACCAGCGCAATCGTCTTCAGCATATCTGGAAAGAAGCCGCTAGCCGTTAGCCCGTAGCCGTTAGCAAAACCAAAAACCTAAAAGCGCGCCGCGACAGGTGCTGGCTGGTTTCCGCCGGCTAACAGCTAACAGCTAACAGCTAACGGCTAACGGCTCACTTATTTTTTGACTTTCGGAGGCTCGTGCTGCTCGCCGTATTCGGGGTACTCGCGCGTCGTGACCGCGCCGGGGCGCGTGTCCTCGACGAGCAGTTGAAGCGCGTCGCGGAGCACCCGCCGTTGCAGGTCGCGCATGCCGGGGCGGCCCATGCTGTTGCCGATCTTGAAACCCTTCGGGTAGAGGGCGCGCGGCGGGCGCATCTGCCCGGAGACCTCCGGGCTGACCGTGACGAGCACGGTCGGGATGCCGCGCATCTCTATCTCACGCTGTACCGCGACGACCGTGCGGTGGCAGACGTTCGGTCAACCGCCCGTCAGCACGACGGCGTCGGCGCGCGAGCCGCGGTCGATCTCGTTAGCGATCTGCGGGGCCGTGCCCTCGTACATCGCCTTGAGCTGCATCGTGTAGCCCATGTAGCCGACGTGCTTGGCGGCGACCTCGCGGACGAAGCCCTCCGCTTTCAGATCGCGCAGGGCGTCGATGGGGAAGACGACGTTGATGTCCGCGTCGGCGTCCGCGTGATCGTAGTGGTGGTGCGTGACCTTCAGGTCGGCCGCGTCAACGTCGGGCGGGATCAGGCGGAAAGTCAGGTCGCCCAGCTCGTCCGCGATGTTGAACGGCTCCTGCTCTTTCAGGTGGACGCCCGCCGCCGTGACGATGGCGATGGTTGCCCGCGACAATTCGCCCTCGAACGGCGTGAACGGCACGCACTTGCGCGACAGTGTGGTCATAAGAATAAAAGCGAGAGGTTAGAGGCTGGAGGTTAGAGGTTAGTTCAGAACTGTTTGCTCTAACCTCTAACCTCTAGCCTCTAACCTCTGATTTTCACAGTTTGCGGAGCACCTCGAACAGGTCTTCGTTGTCGGGCTGATCGCCGATGTCGTGTATGTCCGCGTAGGCGATTTTGCCGTCCTTGTCCACGACGAAGATGGCGCGCTCGGAGATGCCGTCGCCCTCGCGCCACGCGCCGTAGGCTTTGGCGACCTCGCCCTTCGGGTGGAAGTCGCTCAAAAGATCGTAGGTCAGGCCGCCGAGGGACTTGGCCCAGGCGGCGTTGCACGGGACGCTGTCGACTGAAATGCCCATCACGTGGGCATCGTAGCCTTTGAAGCGTTCGAGGTCAGCTTCGTAGGCCGGCATCTGCGCCGTTCAGACGGGCGTCCACGCGAGCGGGTAGAAAGCGAGCACGACGTTCTGCTGGCCGCGGAAATTCGAGAGGCGAACCTTCTTGTCCTTCTCCAGATGGCTCTTCAACTCGAAATCCGGGGCGATGTCTCCGACTTCCGGCATGGGCAACGCACCTCCTCGGAAAATTGTTTGGGGAACGGATCGCTCAAGGCTACAACCAACGCCCGGCGAATTCAAGACGACGCGCCGGCCGCCGCGCCGCCGCGCCGCCTC
>DATCVD010000522.1:0-5445 GCA_036567125.1 Pyrinomonadaceae bacterium
TTATCGATTACCGCGGAGCCATCGGATTGCCCGCGCTGCTACGGCACGGGCTACGAGGTCGTCGAGGGCCGCGGCGCGCGCCGCTGCCCCTGCCGCGAGCAGAGCACGCAGTCGAAGCTCGTCGAGGCGGCCCGCATCCCCCGCCGCTACGACAACTGCACGCTCCAGAGTTTCTTCCCCGCGCCCAGCAGCGGCTCGCAGCTCCTCGCCTTCAACTACGCCTTCCGCCTC
The DNA here is from genome assembly GCA_036567125.1 of Pyrinomonadaceae bacterium. Taxonomy (GTDB): domain Bacteria; phylum Acidobacteriota; class Blastocatellia; order Pyrinomonadales; family Pyrinomonadaceae; genus JAIVGV01. The sequence continues at coordinate 232 of DATCVD010000522.1, forward strand.
GTGCGCGAATACCCGGCGGTCGAGCGCGGCCTCCTGTTCATGGGGCCGTGCGGGGTGGGCAAGACGCACCTCGCCGTCGCCATCCTGCGCGGCCTGATGGAGAAGGGCGTCGGGTGTCTCTTCTACGAGTTCGGCTCGCTGCTCAAAGAGATTCAGGACAGCTACAACCCGATCTCGAAGAACTCGGAGCTGCGCGTCCTCGCGCCCGTCTATCAGGCCGAGGTTCTGGTCTTAGACGAACTCGGGGCCAGCAAGCCGACCGACTGGGTGCGCGACACCATGATGCAGATCATCGGCACGCGCTACAACGACAAGAAGCTCACGATCTTCACCACCAACTACGCGGACGCGCGCCGCGCGCCCACCGAAGAGACTCTGGAGGATCGGGTCGGCACGCGCCTGCGCTCCCGCCTCTTCGAGATGTGCCGCACCGTGCAGGTGGACGGCGAAGACTACCGCCGCCGCTTCGACGCGCAGCAGGTTAAAGACTGACGCGGGCGCGGATGACGGGGCGATAAAAAAAGGCGCACACGCACGGCGACGCCGCCGGGGTGGCTACTACTGCCGCTGCCGGCGGCGTTTCATGTCGGCGAGATACTTTTCGAGCGACGGCTTGAGCGAGGGGTCGAGGGAGACGGCCTTGTTGATGTCCTGCTCGGCCTGCTCGAACCTGCCCTGCCGGATGCGCACCGTCCCGCGGTTGGCGTAAGCCTGCGCCATGGCGGGATCGACCGAGATGGCGAGGCTGAAGTCGGAGTGCGCGCCCGGCAGGTCGCCGCGGCCGTCGCGGATCGTGCCGCGGTTGACGTAGGCGACGGCGTCGCGCGGGTTCAGCTCAATCGCCTTGTCGAAGTCGGCGAGCGCGCCGGCCGCGTCCGCCTTCATGTTGCGCGCGATGCCGCGGTTGGTGTGGGCGTCGGCGTGCGCGGGGTCGAGTTCGAGGGCGCGCGTGAAGTCCGCGATTGACGCGTCGAGTTCGCCGCGCGCGCGCCGCAGCCCGCCGCGCGCGACGTAGTACTCCGCCTCGTCGGGCTTGATCTCGACGGCGCGGTCGAAGTCGGCGAGCGCGCCCTGCGCGTCGCCCTTCTGCTGGCGGGCGAGGGCGCGCGTGTAGTAGGCGTCCGGGAGCTTGGGCGCGAGTTTAACGGCGCGGTCGAGGTCGGCGAGGGCGCGGTCGATCTCGCCCTTGCGCTGGAGCGCCATGCCGCGGTTGTAGTAGCCCATCGCCCCCTCGGGCGAGACCTCGACGGCCTTGTCGAAGTCGGCGAGCGCGCCTTCAAGGTCGCCCTTGTTGACCCGGGCGCTGCCGCGGTTGATGTAGTTCAACGAGAACTTCGGGTCGATGGCGGCGGCGGCGGTGAAGTCCGCTATCGCCCCGTCGTACTCCTCGATGGCGGAGCGCGCGATCCCCCGGTTGTAGTAGGCCATCATGCTCCGCGGGTTGGCGGCGACGGCCTTGTCGAGGTCGGCGGCGGCGGCGCGGTAGTCGCCCTTCGACATCATCACGTTGGCGCGGTTGATGTAGACGGTCGAGAGGGTGAGCGCGTCCGGCTTGAGCGCGATGGCCTGATCATAGTCGGCGAGCGCGCCTTCAAGGTCGCCCGCGGCCTGCCGTTCGAGGCCGCGGTTGTAGAAGTCTTCGGGATCGCGCGGCTTCTTCTGGGCCGCGGCCTGCGCGGCGAAGGCGAGGAGCAGGCCGAGCGACAGCGAGAGTAGTTTCACCGGAGTCCTCCGTGTCGGGGGGCGAGGCGTTCGTGCGCGGTCTCGCGCGTTATGTATAATGCCAGTTTCAGGTACACGATTCTAGCCCGCAACTCGGCCGTTCCTTCAATGCCCAAGCGCACAGACATCCGCAAAATACTGATCATCGGTTCCGGCCCCATCGTCATCGGGCAGGCCGCGGAGTTCGACTACTCGGGCACGCAGGCCTGCCGCGCGCTCCGGCAGGAGGGCTACGAGGTCGTGCTCGTCAACTCGAACCCGGCGACGATCATGACCGACCCGGAGACGGCCGACCGCACCTACGTCGAGCCGCTGACGCTCCAGTCCGTCGCCGCCATCATCCGCCGCGAGCGGCCCGACGCCCTGCTCCCGACGGTCGGCGGGCAGACCGCTTTGAACCTCGCGCTGGCTTTGGACGATGCGGGCGTGCTCGCGGAGTGCGGGGTCGAGATGATCGGCGCGAAGCGCGAGGCCATCCGCGTGGCCGAGGATCGCGAGCTGTTCAAGCGCGCGATGGAGGAGGCGGGCCTTGAGATGCCGCGCGGCGGCTTCGCGCACACTTGGGCCGAGGCCGAGCGGATCGTCGAGGAGACGGGGTATCCTGCGATCATCCGGCCCGCGTTCACGCTCGGCGGCACGGGCGGCGGCACGGCCTTCAACCCCGAGGAGTTCGAGGAGATCGTCCGCGCGGGGTTGGCGGCGTCGCCGATCAGCCAAGTCCTGATCGAGGAGTCGATCCTCGGCTGGAAGGAGTTCGAGCTGGAGGTGATGCGCGATCTGGCGGACAACGTCGTCATCATCTGCTCCATCGAGAACTTCGACCCGATGGGCGTCCACACCGGCGACTCGATCACGGTCGCGCCCGCGCAGACCCTGACGGACGTCGAGTACCAGCGGCTGCGCGACATCGCCATCAAGATCATCCGCAAGGTCGGCGTCGAGACCGGCGGCTCGAACATTCAGTTCGCCGTCAACCCGGCGGACGGCGCGATCCGCGTCATCGAGATGAACCCGCGCGTCTCGCGCTCGTCGGCGCTGGCGTCGAAGGCGACGGGCTTCCCCATCGCGAAGATCGCCGCCAAGCTCGCCGTCGGCTACACGCTCGACGAGATACCGAACGACATCACGAAGAAGACGCCCGCGAGTTTCGAACCGACCATCGACTACGTCGTCGCCAAAATCCCGAAGTGGAACTTCGAGAAGTTCCGCGGCGCGGACGACGTGTTAGGCACGCAGATGAAGTCGGTCGGCGAGGTGATGGCCATCGGCCGCACGTTCAAAGAGGCGCTCTTCAAGGGCCTGCGCTCGCTCGAAGCGACGCGCCCGCTGCGCCTCAAGGACGTGCCGGCCGACGAGCTGCAACGCAAGCTCGCGCGCCCCAACTCGCAGCGCTTCAGCTACATCACCTACGCCTTGCAGCAGGGCGTCCCCGTCGAAGAGATTTACCGGCTCTCGAAGATCGACCCGTGGTTCCTCGCGCAACTCCAAGACGTGATGCGCGTGCAGGAGCGCATCGAGGGCCGGCGGCTCGAAGAAATCCCGGCCGAAGACTTGCGCGAGGCGAAGGAGGTCGGGCTCTCCGACCGCCGCGTCGCTTATTTGACGAAGCGCACCGAGGACGAGGTGCGCGCTCACCGCAAGCGGCTTGGCATCGTGCCCGTCTACAAGCGCGTGGACACCTGCGGCGCGGAGTTCGAGTCGTACACCCCGTACCTCTACTCGACCTATGAAGAAGAGGACGAGGCCGCGCCCACGGACAGGCGCAAGATCATGATTTTGGGTTCGGGGCCGAACCGCATCGGGCAGGGCATCGAGTTCGACTACTGCTGCTGCCACGCCTCGTTCGCGCTCGGCGACGCGGGCTTCGAGACGATCATGGTCAACTGCAACCCCGAAACCGTCTCGACCGACTACGACACCTCCGACCGCCTCTACTTCGAGCCGCTGACCTTCGAGGACGTGATGAACATCGTGGACGCCGAACTGCCCGAAGGCATCATCGTCCAGTTCGGCGGGCAGACGCCGCTCAACCTCTCGATGCGCTTGCACGACGCGGGCGCTCCCGTCATCGGCACCTCTCCCGACTCGATCGACTTGGCCGAGGATCGCAAACGCTTCGGCGCGCTGCTCCGAGAACTCGGCGTGCCGCAGCCTGAGCACGGCACGGCCATTTCGGGCGAGGAGGCTAAAGAGGTCGCCCGGCGGATCGGCTACCCCGTGATGGTGCGCCCCTCGTTCGTGCTCGGCGGCCGCGCGATGGCAATCGTCTACGACGATCAGAGCCTCGACGAGTACATGCGCACGGCCGTCGAAGCCTCGCGCGAGCGGCCCGTGCTGATCGACAAATTTTTAGAGCGCGCGGCCGAGTTCGACGTGGACGCGCTCGCGGACGAGACGGCCGTCGTCGTCGCCGCGATTCAGGAGCACATCGAGGAGGCGGGCGTGCATTCGGGCGACTCGTCGTGCGTGCTGCCGCCAGTCCGCATCGCCGAGGAGCACCTTGAGACGATGCGCCACTACACGCGCGTCCTCGCGCGCGCGCTCGACGTGCGCGGCCTGCTCAACATCCAGTTCGCCATCAAGGACGACCGCGTCTTCGTGCTCGAAGTGAACCCGCGCGCCTCGCGCACCGTGCCGTTCGTCTCGAAGGCGACGGGCGTCCCGCTCGCGCGCGTGGCCGCGCTCGTGATGGCCGGCGTGAAGACGCTCGCCGAGTTCGGCCTGCCGGACGAGCTGACCGTCCCGCGCGTCTTCATCAAGTCGCCGGTCTTCCCGTTCGTGAAGTTCCCCGGCGTCGATCCGGTGCTCGGCCCCGAAATGCACTCGACGGGCGAGGTGATGGGCATCGGCACGACGTTCGGCGAGGCATACGCGAAGGCGATGCTGGGCGCGGGGCTGACCCTGCCGTGCGAGGGCACGGCCTTCATCTCGGTCAACGACGCGGACAAGGGGCAGGCCGCTCTACTGGCGCGCCGCCTCGCGCGTCTGGGCTTCCGCCTGCTCGCCACGCACGGGACTGCGCTGCGGCTGCGCGAGGTGGGCCTCGCGGCCGAGACGGTCTTCAAGGTCAACGAGGGCCGCCCGAACGTCGTCGATCACATCAAGCAGGGCGAGATCGCGCTCGTCATCAACACGCCCTTGGGCCGCGCCTCCCACTTCGACGAGCAGGCCATCCGCCGCGCCGCCCTCCAGTACGGCGTCCCCTGCGTCACGACCATGACCGGCGCGCAGGCCCTCGTCGAGGCCATCGGCTCCTGCACCGACGAGAAGATGCTCAAGCCCGTCTCCCTGCAAGAGCTTCACGCCGTCGCCGCGTCGGCCGGCTAACGACCGCCACGCGGCACGGGGCGGCGGCAAGGGTTGATTGAGAAATGGCTGAAGGGATTCGCGCGGTCGTCATCACGGTGAGCGACGCCTGCGCGCGCGGCGAGCGCGCGGACGAGTCGGGCGCGGCGTTGGCCGGGCTGTTGGAGGCGGCGGGCGCGCAGGTGG
>DATCVD010000523.1:0-2767 GCA_036567125.1 Pyrinomonadaceae bacterium
CGCGAGCGCGCCGAGCGCGAGGCCCGCCGGCTGGAGAAGGCGGCGGCCGCGCTCAGCAACTACAAGCTCCCGCCCGTCGAATTCCTGAACGCGCCCGCGCCGCGCCACGAGCAGGCCGACGAGGAGTTGCGCTCGCTCGCCGCGCGCGTCGCCGAGAAGTGCAAGGAGTTCAACGTCACGGGCAAGATCGAATACATCTGCCCCGGCCCCGTCGTCACCACCTACGAGTTCAAGCCCGACCCCGGCGTCAAGTACTCGCGCGTCACCGGCCTCGTCGACGACCTCTGCCTCGCGCTCAAAGCCGAGTCGATCCGCATCGACCGCGTGCCGGGCAAGGCGCACGTCGGCATCGAAGTGCCGAACGCGCACCGCGACAACATCATGCTGCGCGAGGTCGTAGAGTCGCGCCAGTTTCAGGAGACGCCGTCGAAGCTCACGCTCGCGCTCGGCAAGACGATTGACGGCCTGAACTACGTCGCAGACCTAGCCAAGATGCCGCACCTGCTGATCGCGGGCGCGACGGGGACGGGCAAGTCCGTCTGCCTGAACTCGCTCGTCGTCTCGATCCTCTACAAGGCGCGGCCCGACGAGGTGAAGTTCATCATGATCGACCCGAAGCGTCTGGAGCTGGGGCTGTACGCCGACATCCCGCACCTCGCCACGCCGATCATCACGGAGCCGAAGCGCGCCGCCAACGCCCTGAAGTGGGGCGTCTCGCAGATGGAGGCGCGCTACAAGCAGCTCGCGCAGTGGGGCGTCCGCAACATCGACGGCTACAACGCCGAGGTGATGCGGCGAAACCTCGTCGAGGACTTCGACGAGCAGGGCCAGCCGTGGAAGCCGCTGCCCTACATCGTCATCATCGTGGACGAGTTGGCGGACTTGATGATGACTTCGGGCCACGAGGTCGAAGAAGCCATCACGCGGCTCGCGCAGATGGCCCGCGCCGTCGGCATCCACTTGGTGCTCGCCACGCAGCGGCCGTCGGTCGACGTCATCACGGGCCTCATCAAGGCGAACTTCCCCTCGCGCATCGCCTTCCGCGTCTCCTCCAAAGTCGATTCGCGCACGATCATCGACGCGAACGGCGCGGAGCAGTTGCTCGGGCGCGGCGACATGCTCTTCCTCCCGCCCGGAACCTCCCGGCTCGTGCGCGTCCACGGCGCGTACGTTGACGAGGCCGAGATCGGGCGCGTCGTCTCGCAGATCAAGCAGCAGGGCGAACCCGTCTACGACGAGACGATCACGCAGTCCGAGGAAGAGGCCGCGGGCGCGGACGGCGTGGCGGGCGAGCGCGACGAGTTGTTCGACGACGCGCTGCGCATCTGCGTCGAGATGAAACGCGCCTCGACTTCCGTCTTGCAGCGACGCCTGCGCATCGGCTACGGCCGCGCCGCCGCGATCCTCGACGCGATGGAGCGCGAGGGCTTCATCGGCCAAGCCGACGGCGCGCGGCCCCGCCCCGTCCTCGGCAAAGGCTTCGAGACCGTCAACCACTGGGAAGCACTCGAACGCGGCGACGAAGGCTAACGGCCCGCCGCGAGACGCGCGCCGAGAAAACAAAAAGGCGCGCGTCCCGGCGTCGCTCCGGCCAACCCGCGCGAGTTTTACGGGGTCGAAGTTTTCGACAACTTTTCCACAGAATCTGTAGGTGAATCTGGGGAAATCAACCTCACTCAATGGAGACCTCATCATGCCGAAAAAAAGCTCACGCGGCTGGCTGCCGCCTTCCTCGACGAGCGCGCCATCACCGGCGCGTCGCCCAACACAATCAAGCTCTACGCCCAGACACTCGCGCTGATTGACCGCGCCGGCCTCGACCTCACACACTTCGACTCCGTCGACCTGTTAGGAATGCTGGCGGCGAGCTTCCCGCCCGCTTGGGCGAACTCGACCGCGCGAGCGCACCTGACGCGCGCGGCCACGTTCGGAAACTGGCTCGCGCGAAACCATCACACCAACACGCGGCACCACGCGCCGAAGCAATCACGACGGCCGATGCATCGCGCGTTGCCGACCGCCGAAGAAACCCGGCGCATTTTCAGCAGCCTTGCCGAGCGCGCCGCGTCCGCGAGCTCCGGCCGCGCACGCACCCGCGAGCAGGATTACTTGATTGTGCGCGTGCTCTACGAGACCGGCGCGCGCATCAGTGAGGCCCTCGCCCTTTGCATTGACGACCTACAGCGCACCGAGCAGGGCGCGTGCATCATCATCCGAGGAACAAAGAGCGACGCGGCCGAGCGCGCCGTCTGCGTCAGTGACGAACTTGCCGACGACCTCCACCGGTTCAGGGTTCGGCATCACATCTTCCGCGGCCGGTTCTTCAAATCCCGATCCAAACGGCCGCTCTCAGCCGGCGAGTTTTGCAAGTGGCTCAAGGCTCACTGTGAGGCCATCGGCGTCCACTGCCCCGTCACGCCTCACACCTTTCGCTATAACTTCATCTTGTCGCAGATTGCCGAGGGCAAAAGCGCGCTGGAGGTTATGACCCGGCTGGGCCACACCGACGTTGAAATGACGGTTTATTATTTCAACCAAGTTAGAAGGTTGATGCCCTTCGTTGAGGTCAACGGCGACGTTGCAATCCTTGAGCGACGGCGCGCGTTCGCCAGAAAGAAGCACGCGCGCGAGCCGTGAAGAGGTGCGAGCGCGCCGAGTGAGAAGTTTGATTATCAGGACGCGGCGACGATGAAGCAGAGAGCAGTTTGCTTGCGCTGCGGCGCGCACTGGTGGCCGCGCACGTCGGCCCGAGGCGACGGCCGCGAGC
>DATCVD010000524.1:0-4460 GCA_036567125.1 Pyrinomonadaceae bacterium
GGACGGCCGGGCGCTCCGGCGTGAGCCGCGCGGCCACGTCGCCCGCCACTTCGAGCGCGGGGTCTGCGGCCGAGTCGGCGACGAAAACGATCTCGTAGTCCGGGTAGTCTTGCAGGAAGAGCGCGGCGAGGTTGTCGCTCAGGTGCTCGTCGAGGCCGCGGCAGGGGACGAGAAGGCTCGCGCGCGGGGCGTAAGTTTCGGGCCGGTGGGCGAGTTCGCGCCGGAAGTATGAGAGGTAGCGAAAGCCTCCGCGGAGCGAGAGGAGCGATTGCAGCAGGAGCAGCGCGGCGAAGAAGTAGAAGACCAGCATGCAAAATTCAAGGCGGCGGGACTTGGCGATTCGTGTCCCGCCGCCTCGCGCGATTGTGCGGCGCTGCGCGCCCGCCCCTCACGTCCGACCGGCAAGCTTTAGCCCGCGCCCGCCGAGCCGCCGACGCTCGCCAGCGTCGTGACGACCGTGCGCGCCAGCCTGATGAACGGCTGCGGGTAGACGCCGATGAAGAGGATGCCGGCGACGGCCGCGGCGAGCGCGACGCGCAGCGGGGCCGAGAGCGCGAGCGGGCGCGCGTCGGCCGCCCCGTCGTCCAGATACATCGAGCGGATGAAGAGAAAGTAGTAGGCGAAGGAGACGACCGTGTTGACGATGGCCCAGACGGCGAGCCAGTAGTACCAGTTCTTCTGGTCGGCCGCGCCGCGCTGCAACAGGCCGCCGAAGAGGAACCACTTGCCGATGAAGCCGCCGGTCAGCGGCAGGCCGCCGAGCGAGAGCATGAAGACCGTCATCATCGCGGCCATGCCCGGCGCCTTCTGGCCGAGGCCGCGCAGGTCGCTAATCTGATCGCCGATGACGCCGCGCCGGCGGAGCGCGATGATGACGCCGAACGCGCCGACGTTCATCAGCGCGTAAACCAGCAGGTAGATGACGAGGCCGAGGTAGCCGTACTCGTTCGCGGCGATCAGCCCCAGCAGGAGGTAGCCCGCGTTCGAGATCGACGAGTAGGCCAGCAGCCGCTTCGAGTTGGTCTGCGTCACGGCGGCCCAGTTGCCGACGGCGATGGTGACGGCCGCGACGACCGCGAGCAGCGGAGCCCAGTCAACCCGCATCCCGCCCAAGCCTTCGAGGAAGATGCGCGCGAAGAGGGCGAAGCTCGCGGCCTTCGACCCCGTCGAGAGGAAGGCGGTGACGGGCGTCGGCGCGCCCTCGTAGGCGTCCGGAGCCCACATGTGGAACGGCACGGCCGCGATCTTGAAGAACAGCCCGGCGGCGAGCGCGATCATGCCGACGAGCAGGAGCGGGCGGATCTGCTCGGCGAGCGCGGCCTCGTCCGCGCCCGGCGCGACGGAGACGATGGAGTTGACGGCCGACGCGATGTCGCCGAGGTTGGTCGAGCCCGCGATGCCGAAGAGCATCGACATCCCGTAGAGCAGCACGCCGGAGGAGAACGCGCCGAGCAGGAAGTATTTCATGCCGGCCTCGTTCGTGCGGCGCTGGCGCTTCGTGTAGGCGACGAGCACGTAGAAGGTCAGCGCCATCAGTTCGAGGCTGATGTAGAGCGCGATCAGATCGTAGCCCGAGGCGAGGAACGACATGCCGAGCGTGGCGAAGAGGACGAGCGCGTAGAACTCGCCGCGCTGCTCGCCCTCGACGTCGAGGAAGCGCAGGGAGACGCCGACGGTGAGCGCGGCGGCGACCAAGAAGATCAGCTTGAAGACGACGGCGAAGCCGTCCACGCGGATCATGCCGTAGAAGCCGTCGAGCGGGAACGACGCGCCGGCCGTGCGCCACAGCGCGAAGAGCGACGCGCCCGCGAGCGCGAGGCCGACGAGCGCGAAGTAGCCCGTCCAGCGGCTGCGCCGGTAGGGCAGCACGACCTCCATCACGAGCGCGACGCACGCGGCGACCGTCAGGATCAGCTCCGGCGCGATCAGGGTGAGATCGCGCACGCTGAACAGGTCGGTGGTGTTGGCTTGGAGCAGGAGCATAGAGGTTAGAGGTTAGAGGTTAGAGGTTAGAGGTTAGAAAGGCAGACGGTTTCTTAAACCGACTTCTGGCCTCTGACCTCTGACCTCTATCTTTCGGCTTTGGCTGTCGCCGGCTGCGTGGCCGGCATGCCGGGGATCGGGTAGTCGGGCCTGACCTGCCGGACGACGGCGTTGACCGGGCGCTGGATGAATTCGAGGAAGGGCTTCGGGTAGACGCCGATCCAGAGCGAGAGGACGAGGAGCGGGATCATGTAGGCCCACTCGCGGCCGGTCATGTCTTTGAGCTTCTCGTTCTTCGGGTTGTCGAGCGCGCCGAAGAACATGCGCTGGTAGAGCCAGAGCATGTAGCCGGCGTTGAGGATGATGCCGAGCGCGGCCCACGCGGCCCACCACGGCTGCGCCTCGAACGCGCCGCGCATCGCCAGGAACTCCGAGATGAAGACGCACAGCAGCGGCAGCCCGATGGCCGTCATCGCCATCGCCAGAAACACGGCCGCGTAGCCCGGCATGACGTGCGAGAGGCCGCCGAACTCGGCGACGTTCCGCGTGTGCCGCCGCTCGTAGATGATGCCGACGAGCAGGAAGAGCGCGCCCGAATAGATGCCGTGGTTGATCATGTGGAGCACCGCGCCGTTCAACCCGTTCGGGTTCAGGGCGAACAGGCCGAGCATGACGATGCCCATCGAGGAGACGCTGGAGTAGGCGACCAGCTTCTTCACGTCGCCGTCGCGCTTGACGACGAAGTACATCGCGGCGAGCGCGCCGTAGATGATGCCGACGATGGCGAGCGTGATCATCACGTGGCGCACGCCGAAACTCCCGAAGTAGCTCAAGTCCTTCGACGCGGCCGGGAACATCGGCAGGTTGAAGCGGAAGAAGCCGTAGGTTCCGAGCTTGAGCAGGATGCCGGCGAGGATGACGGAGCCGGCGGTCGGCGCTTCGACGTGCGCGTCCGGCAGCCACGTGTGGAACGGCCACATCGGGACTTTGATGGCGAAGCCGAGGGCGAAGGCGAAAAAGAGCAGCACCTGCATCGTGCCCATCGGCAGCACCGAGCCGAGGGCTTGCAGGTAGATGATGTTGAACGTGCCCGTCCCGGCGCTGGCGGCGGCGGCGCGCGTGCTGTTGACCAAGTCGGCGGCCGCGCCGTTGCCGGCGAGCGCGCTGATGGTCGCCGGCGTGATCGAGCTGACGAGCGCGGCGTCCTGCGTCAGGAAGTAGATCTTGAGGACGCCGAGCAGCATCACGACCGAGCCGACGAGCGTGTAGAGGAAGAACTTGATCGCGGCGTAGAGCCGGCGCTCGCCGCCCCAGACGCCGATCAGGAAGTACATCGGGACGAGCGAGACCTCGAAGAAGAGGTAGAACAGGAACAAGTCCATCGACGCGAAGACGCCGACCACCGCCGCCTGCAACAGCAGCAGCAGCACGTAGTACTCCTTCTCGCGCTTCCCGATGTACTCCCACGAGGAGAGCGACGCGATCCACCCCAAGAGGGTGGTCAGCACGATGAGCAGCACGGCGACGCCGTCCGCGCCCATCTGGTAGCGCGCGCCGATGAGCGGGATCCACTCGCGGTCTTCGAGGAACTGCATCCCGCCCGTGCCGCGGTCGTACCCGAGCAGCGCGAGCGAGACGAGGAAGACGAGGAAGAACCACGCGGTGGCGAACCGCTTGATCCCGTTCGCCTGATCCTTGCGGAAGACGGCGAGGATGATGATCGCGCCGACGGCCGGCAGCCACGTCACGAGCGAGAGGAGATTGGGAATGTTCATAAGAAGGTTGTCAGTTGCCCGCTGCCGGCGAAGCCGTCGGCCGCCCGCGGGCGAAGGAACCGGGAGCGAGTTTTCAACGCCAGATGACGTAAAACGCGACGGCGATGACGAGGCCGAAGATCATCACGAGCGCGTAGTTGGCGGCCAGCCCCGTCTGCGCGGTGCGCAGCAGGCGCGACATCAGGCCGCGGACGAAGTAGGCCACCCCGTTGACGACGCCGTCCACCACCTTGAAGTCGAAGAGGCCGGTGTAGTTCGAAAGCCTTCGGGTGAGCCACGCCGTGCCGTTGACCGCGCCGTCGAGCACGCGCGAGTCGACCGCGTAGATGCCGCGCGCGGCGTCCATCGTGCGGCGCGTGACGAGCTTGCCGTAGAGATCGTCCACCCAGTACTTGTTGAAGCTCGCGCGGTAGAGGCCGCCCAGTCTGGTGGCCCAGACGTTCGGCAGGTGCGGCTTCTTCACGTAAAAAAGGTAGCCGAGGAAGATGCCGAGGCCCGCGACGAGGAGCGAGACGACGATGAAGAACCACTCGGCCGCCGTGTGGCTGTGGAAGATTTCTTCGACGGCGTGCGCGAGGTTGAAGCCCGTGTCGCCGTAGGGCGATTTCGCGGGCTGCGCCGCGCCGGTCAGGTTGCCGGCGACCTGTCCGGCCGAGTCGGGCGCGGCCGACGCGATCAGGTTCGGCGCGGCGATCGCCTCGC
>DATCVD010000525.1:0-3207 GCA_036567125.1 Pyrinomonadaceae bacterium
CGACGGCCGGCTCGCCGCCGCCGTCCCCGGCCAGTTAGGGCTAGAGCTCGTGCCGCGCAGTGACACGGACTTCGTGCTGAGGAACATTCCGGGCTACGCCGTCGAGTTCACGCTGGGCTCTTCGGGCGCGGTCACGGGGGCCGTGGTGACGCAGCCGAAGGCCGTCTTCGAGCTGAAGCGGGTTTGAGGCGGCCGAGGCCCGCGAGGGAAGTTTGATGAACAACCAACCGCCGCCGCCGCCGGTTCAGCACCTGTATTTCATCGACCACGGCGGCCCGGAGCGCACGTCCCCGTCAGACCTGCTCACGCTCGGAAAGATTTCGTAAGCGCCCCGCCTCACGCCGGAAGGGCCGCGATCAGCCTTCATGTCGGAAGTGGACTCAAACAAGCCCCGCGCGGCGGACGCAGTCGCCCGCCGCGCGGGGCGGCGGGGGTAATCATGTTAAGACTCACTTGGTCAGCGCAGGAGTTGCGCGCGGCGCAGGCGCTCGTCGCGGAGGTCGCCGCGCTGCACCCGTCGGCCGAAGACCCCGACTTCCTCAACAACGCGTGCGTCTACGCGCAGGAGCTTCCGCGCCGCGTGCGCGCCTTCCTCAACGACTTCCGCGTGCGGGAGCCGTCGGCGGCCGCCTGCGTCATCTCCGGCTACCCGGTGGACGACCGCAAGATCGGCCCGACGCCCGCCCACTGGAAGTGGCGCGAGGACGCCGCGCGCTCGCTCGAAGAGCAACTCCTGTTCGTCATGCTCAGCTCCCTGGTCGCCGACGCCTTCGGCTGGGTGACGCAGCAGGACGGGCACATCATCCACGACGTGTTCCCCATCGCCGGCCACGAAGACAGGCAGCTGAGCACCGGCAGCGAGCAGCTCATCTGGTGGCACACCGAAGACGCGTTCCACCCCTTCCGCGGCGACTACATCGGCTTCCTCTGCCTGCGCAACCCCGCGCAGGTCGCCACGACGATGGCGACGCTCAGCCTCGACAGGCTCACTGCCGGGCAGATCGACACCCTCTTCCAGCCGCGCTTCATCATCCGCCCCGACGAGTCGCACCAACCCGCCAACGCCTCCGACCCGCCGGCCGGCGGCGCGCGCGCGCCAGGCGACTACCTCGCCGCCGCCTTCGAGAAGATCAACCGGATGAACGTCGAGGGGCAGAAGATATCGGTCTTCTTCGGCAGCCCGCAGTCGCCCTACATGAGCCTCGATCCCTACTTCATGGACTCGCTCGACGCCGACCCGGAGGCGCAGGCCGCGCTCGGCGCGCTCGTCCAAATGCTCGACGAGAACCTCGTCGAGTTCGTCTTGCAGCCCGGCGACTACTGCTTCATCGACAACTTCCGCGCCGTCCACGGGCGGAAGCAGTTCAAGGCGAGGCACGACGGCAACGACCGCTGGCTGAAGCGTCTGTGCCTGACGAGAGACCTGAGAAAATCCCGCGCCTCCCGCGCCTCCGCCGCCTCGCGCGTCGTCTGCTGACGCGCGCGCGCGCACACACATTACTCTTCGCGGCGCGCGCACCAGTCGGGTTCGTCTGAGAGAGGGTGGGGACGAGCTATTCAGGGGAAGAAAGAGAGCGAGCCACAGGGGAGCCTCCGATGAGCGACATCACCAAGCAGATAGAGAGCCTCTCGCCTGAAATGCTCGCGCGCCTTTCGCGCCGGCTCAAGGGGAGGGCGAAAAAGTCGCCGGCCGCGCGCCCCATCCCCCCGCGCCCGGAGGCCGCACACTACCCGCTCTCGTTCGCGCAGCAGCGGCTCTGGTTCATCGACCAGTACGAGCCCGGCAGCGACGCCTACAACTGCTTCGAGGGGATCAGGATCGAAGGCCGCCTCAACGTCGCCGCGCTCGCGCAGACGCTCGGCGAGATCGTGCGCCGCCACGAGTCTTTGCGAACGACCTTCACGACCGCCGACGGCGAGCCGGCGCAACTCATCCACCCGCACCGGCCGCTACCCTTAAACGTCGTCGAGCTGCGCGCGCTCGGCGAAGACGACCGGCGGCGGCAGGCGCAACGACTCGCCGCCGAAGAGTCGCGCCGCCCCTTCGACCTCGCGGCGGGGCCGCTCGTGCGCGCCACCCTGCTCCGGCTCGGCGCGGCCGAGCACGTCGTCCTCTTCACGATGCACCACATCGTCTCCGACGGCTGGTCGATGGAAGTCCTCGTGGGCGAGGTCGCCGCGCTCTACGGCGCGTTCACGCGCGGCGAGGAGTCGCCGCTCGCCGAACTGCGAGTGCAGTACGCCGACTACGCCCTGTGGCAGCGCGGGCGACTGGAAGGCAAGGCGCTCGAAGAACAACTCGCCTACTGGCGCGCGCAACTGGCGGACGCCCCGCCGCTTCTGGAACTGCCGACCGACCACCCGCGCCCCGCCGCGCAGGGCTTCCGCGGCGGGGCGCGGAGCTTCACGCTGCGGCCCGAGACGGCGCGCGCCTTGCAGCAGTTGAGCCGCCGCGAGGGCGCGACGCTCTACATGACGCTGCTCGCCGCCTTCCAGACCCTGCTCCACCGCTACACGGGACAGACGGACATCTGCGTCGGCACGCCGCTCGCCGGCCGCGACCGCGTAGACCTCGAACCGCTCATCGGCTTCTTCGTCAACACGCTCGTCATGCGCGCGCGCATCGACGCGTCGGCCAGCTTCCGCCAACTGCTCGGTCAGGTGCGCGATACGGTCTTGCAGGCTTACGCGCATCAGGACGTGCCCTTCGAGCAGATAGTCGAGCAGTTGCAGCCCGACCGGAACCTGAGCTACACGCCCGTCTTCCAAGTGGTCTTCGCGTTGCAGAACACGCAGCAGTCGTCGCTGGAGTTGCCGGGGCTGAGCTTCAGCACGACCTCCGTCGAGAGCACGACGGTCAAGTTCGACCTGACGCTCATCATGCGGGAGGCGGGCGAGGGGCTGGCCGGCTCGCTCGAATACAACAGCGACCTGTTTGAGGCCGAGACCATCGAGCGCATGCTCGGCCACTGGGAGCGGCTGCTCGAAGCCGTCGCGACCGACGCGCAAGCGCCGCTCTGGAATCTCGATCTGCTCGGCGAGCGCGAGCGCCGGCATCTTCTCTCCGAGTGGAACGACTCGGACGAGTGGGTGCCAGGCTTGCGCGTCGATCAACTCTTCACCCAGCAGGCCCGGAGCACGCCCGACGCCGTGGCCGTCTCCTCGGACGACCTCCAACTCACCTACGCCGAACTCGACGCCCGCTCC
>DATCVD010000526.1:0-6752 GCA_036567125.1 Pyrinomonadaceae bacterium
CCGGGCAGGGCGACGAAGCCCCGCCGCCCGCCCGGCGGGCCGACGAAGGTTTGACGCCCGCCCCGCCGGCGACGCCCGCCGTCTCGAAGCCGAGCCTGTCGTTGCGCGGCTTCGACTCGAACTTCAAACGCCTCCTCCTCATCCTCGCGCTCTTCACGCTCTCGAACTCGTCGGACGCCTTCCTGCTCTTGCGCGCGCGCGACGTGGGGGTGAGCACCGCGTCGATCCCGCTGCTCTGGGCCGCGCTGCACGTCTCGAAAGTTTTAAGCTCGCTGGTCGGCGGCGATCTCTCGGATCGCTTGGGCCGCAAGAGCCTGATCGTTTCGGGTTGGCTCTTCTACGCGGCCGTCTACGCGGGCTTCGCCTTCGTCTCGACGGCGGCCGGCGCGTGGGCGCTCTTCCTCGTCTACGGCATCTACTTCGGGCTGGTCGAGGGCGCGGAGAAGGCGCTCGTCGCAGACCTCGTGCGCGCGGAGCAGCGCGGCACGGCCTACGGCCTGTATAATCTCGCCCTCAGTTTGACGATCTGGCCCGCGTCGCTCCTGATGGGCTTCGTGTGGAACTGGCGCGGGCCGGCCGCGGCGTTCCTCCTGAGCGCCTGCGTCGGGGTCTTCGCCGCGCTGCTGCTCGTCTTCGCGGTCGAGACGAGGCGGACGGCCGAGTCGGCGGCGTGAAGGCCGCGCGCCTCGCGCCCGCGACGAGCTAGGAGCTAGGATTTAGGATTTAGGATTTAGGAGCTAGGATTTAGGATCGGAGATTTTAACTCCTAGCTCCTAGCTCCTAAATCCTGAGATGAAGTACCTGCTCGCACTTTTAACCGCGCTGCTGACGCTGGCGGCCGCGGCCGTCGTGCTCCGCGCGCTGTGGTCGCTCGGCGCGGGCGGCGTCGGCGTGGTCGTCGGCGGCGTGAGCGAGAAGCTGTTGGGACTGCTCTTCGTCCTGTCCGTCATCTTCATCATCCTGCTCGTGATCCACCGGCGGCGCGAGCGGCACAAGCGAACCTAAATGGCGACACCCTACCGACTGATCACGACGGCCGTGGAGCTGCGCGCCGCCTGCGAGACGCTCTCCGGCCTCGACGCCGTCGGCTTCGACTGCGAGACCACCGCGCTCGACCCCTACCGCGGCCGCCTGCGCCTCGTCCAACTCGCCGGCCCCGAAGGCCCGGCCTACCTCTTCGACCTCTTCCGCCTCGCGCCCGGCGACGCAGCCGCGCGCGACGCCGCGCTCGAACCGCTACGCGGGTTGCTCTCCGCCGCGCGCCCCGTCAAGGTCGCGCACAACGCGAAGTTCGACGCGAAGTGGACGCGCCGACACCTCGGCGTCGAACTCGGCGGGCTGTTCGACACGATGCTCGCGAGCCAACTGGTCTCGGCCGGCGAGACCGAGGATCGGCACGGGCTGGCCGTCGTCGCCGAACGCTACCTCGACGAGGCCGTGGACAAGACGCAGCAGCTCTCCGACTGGGGCGGCGAGCTCTCCGCGGCGCAGCTCGAATACGCCGCGCGCGACGCCGCGCTGATGCTGCCCCTGCGCGAGCGTTTGATCGAGCGGCTGAAGTCGGACGGACTCGTCAAAGTCGCGCAGATCGAGTTCGAGTGCGTCGTCCCCGTCGCCGCGATGGAACTCGCGGGGCTGTACCTCGACGCCGCGCGCTGGCGCGAGCAGATCGAGCGCGTCAAAAAAGATCGCGCCGTGCTCGCCGAGGAGCTACAGGGGATGCTCGCGGAAGGCTCGGCGCAAGGCTCCCTCTTCGCCAACGCCCGCGCCGACATCAACCTCGACTCGCACACGCAGCTCTCCGCCGCCCTCAAGCGCATGGGCGTGCCGCTGCCCGACTCGACGCGCAACTGGAAGCTCCAGCCGCTCGCCAAAGACTACAAAGTCATCGAGGTGCTGCTCGACTACCGCACCGTCCAGAAGTCGCTCACCAGCTACGGCGAGAACATCCTCGAAGAGGTCAACCCCGTCACCAACCGCATCCACGCCAGCTTCCACCAGATCGGCGCGCCGACCGGGAGGTTCGCCTGCACGAACCCGAACGTGCAGCAGATACCGCACGCCACGGAGTACCGCCGCTGCGTCCGCGCGCAAGGCGAGAACAGGAAGCTGATCATCGCCGACTACTCGCAGATCGAGCTGCGGATACTGGCGCACGTCACGGAGGACAAGGGGTTCATCGAGGCGTTCAACTCCGGGGCCGACCTGCACCGCGTCACGGCCGCGCAGATCTTCAACACGGCCGAGGGCAACGTGACGCGCGAGCAGCGCGACTTCGCCAAGCGGCTCAACTTCGGCGTCGTGTACGGCATCGGCGCGCAGCGCTTCTCGATGATGACGGGCCTGCCGCTCTCCGACGCCGAACAGATCATGGGCCGCTACTTCCAGACCTACCGCGGCCTCGACCAGTGGCTGCGCGAGGCCGCGCGCCGCGCCCTGCGCGAGCGGCAGGCGCGCACCCTCTCCGGCCGCCTCGCCCGCTTCAACTTCGACCCGGAAGACCGGCAGGCCGCCTCGCTCGCGCAGCGCAACGGCAAGAACATGCCCGTGCAGGGCGCGAGCGCCGACATCCTCAAGCGCGCGCTGCGGCTGCTGCACGACCGGCTGCGCGGCACGTCGGGCGAGATCGTCAACATCGTCCACGACGAGATCGTCGCCGAGTGCGACGCCTCGGAGGCCGACGCGGTGGCGAAGGCGGTCGAGGACTCGATGTGCGCGGCCGGCGAGGAGTTCGTCACGCGCGTCCCCGTCAAGGTCGAGACCGAGATCGCCGACGAGTGGGTGAAGTGAAACGACGAACGGTGGACGATGAACAGTTTTCAGTTCTCAGTTGAAAACTGAAAACTCAAAACTGTTCCGCCCGCCTTGCAGTTCGTAGCCCCGCGCTCATGGTTCCGCGTTTCCTGTCCTTCCGCGCCAGACGAAGTAGGCGGGGATGCCGGTGAGGACGATCAGGTAGCCGATGCCGGAGGTGGCGGGCGCGAGGTAGGCAAGATCGAGAACGACGAGCGCGGCGAGCACGACGTAGAGCGCCGGCACGAAGGGGTAGCCGTGCGTGCGGTAGGGGCGCGGCGCTTCCGGCGATTTGCGGCGCAGGACGATGACGGCCGCGACCATCAGGCCGTAGAAGACCAGATCGGCCGAGATGATGTATTCGAGCAGCTGCGTGTAGACGTTGCCGTAAACGGGCGCGCCCGTCAGCGGATCGGTCGAGACGGTGCGCGGCAAAGTCAGAAGCGACGCCCAGACGCCCTGCGCGACGAGCGCGACGGCCGGGACGTGTTTCGCGTTCAGGCTGCCGACCCGTCGGAAAAACAGGTCGTCGCGCGCCATCGCGTAATAGACGCGCGCGCCCGCCAAGACCAGCCCGTTGTTGCAGCCGAAGGTCGAGATGATGATCGCGACGGCCATCAGCGTCGCGCCCGTCGGGCCGAAGATCAACTGCATCGCGGCCGTCGCCACGCGGTTCTGCGGCGCGTTCTGGATGGCGGCGAGCGGGAGCGTCGTCACGTAGGCGAGGTTCGCCAGCAGGTAGAGCGCGACGACGAGGCCGCAGCCCAAGAGCAGCGCGCGCGGCAGCGTGCGGCCCGGATCGCGCACCTCGCCCGCCGTGAACGTGACGTTGTTCCACGCCGACTGCGCGAACAGCGGCCCGACCATCGCGCGGCCGAGCAGCATCACGAGCGCGAGGCCGCCCGCAACATTGAGGTCGCTTTGCGCCCCTTCGGGCGTCCAGCCGTTCGCCCAAGAGTCCCACCACGCGGAGGTGAAGGCCGCGCCTTGGCCGCGCGTGCCGAAGGCGAGGCCGAGGACGACGAGCGCGGCGAGCGCGCCCGTCTTCGTGAAGGTGAAGACGTTCTGAATCCACTTGCCGACCTTGAGGCCGAGCGTGTTAGTGAAGGTCAAAAACAGGATCACCAGGACGGCGACGAGCTGCTGCGTGGAGAGCGAGACGGCGTAGGAGCCGAACAGACGGCGCGGCCCGACGAGGTAGTTGCCGCCCGACACTTCGGGCCAGATCACGCCGACGAAGTTGGCGAACGCCACCGCGACGGCCGCAATCGTGCCCGTCTGGATCACGAGCAGCAGCGACCAGCCGAACAGGAAGCCCCACGCCGGCCCGTAAGCCTCGCGCAAAAACACGTACTGCCCGCCCGCCCGCGGCATCATCGCGGCCAGCTCCGCGCACGAGAGCGCGCCCAAGATCGTCAGCAGCCCGGCGAGCGCCCACGCCGCCATCAGCCAGCCGGGCGCGCCCGTGAGCCGGGAGGACTCGGCCGACACGAGGAAGATGCCCGACCCGATCATCGAGCCGACGACAATCGTCGTCGCGTCCACGAGGCCGAGGCCGCGTTCGAGCCGCTGCGGGCCGGCCGTCTTCTCGTCATCCATCTTCCGTCTGTCCTCGTCGCGGGAATAACCGTAGAGCGGGCGCGTATGTTGAAAGCAGTCTCGCCGGCTGTCAAGACTTTCGCCGCCCGCGCGGCGCGGCACGCCCGCCGCCCCGGCCCCTGCTTGACACCCGCCGCGCGGCTCACCTAGTCTTGACCACTTGTCAGCAACTCCAAAAAGCGCCTGCCGCAGCAGTAAAGAATTAAATGCAACAGACATTGACGACGGTTAAAGACGAGTTGAAGCAGAAGATCGAGGAGCGCACGGCGCGCGTCGGCGTCGTGGGCCTCGGCTACGTGGGGCTGCCGCTGGCGACCGAGTTCGCGCGGCAGGGCCTCTCGGCGGTCGGCTTCGAGGTCGATCAGGCGAAGGCCGACGCGATCAACCGCGGCGAGAGCTACATCGCCGACGTGCGGTCGGCGCAGCTCGCCGAGTTGGTCGGAGCCAAGACGCTGCGCGCGACGACCGACTTCTCGGAACTGGCGAGCTGCGACGCCGTCATCATCTGCGTGCCGACGCCCCTGCGGAAGACCAAGGAGCCGGACATCTCCTACATCCTCGCCGCGGCCGAGGAGATCACGAAGACCTTGCGGCGCGGCCAGCTCGTCATCCTCGAATCCACGACCTACCCCGGCACGACCGACGAGGTCTTGCTGCCGATGTTCGAGGCCGCGGGCCTGAAGCTGGACGAGGACTTCCTGCTCGCCTTCTCGCCCGAGCGGGTCGATCCCGGCAACCCGCAGTTCCAGACGCACAACATCCCGAAGGTCGTCGGCGGCTGCACGCAGGACTCGACCGACGCGGCCGCGCTGCTCTACGCGCAGATCGTCAACAACGTCCACGCCGTGTCGAGCGCGCGCGTCGCCGAGGCGGCGAAGCTGCTGGAGAACACCTTCCGCGCCGTCAACATCGGGATGGCGAACGAGATGGCGCGGCTCTGCTACGCCTTGGGGATCGACACGTGGGAGGTGATCCGCGCGGCCGCGACCAAGCCGTTCGGCTTCATGGCCTTCTACCCCGGCCCCGGCATCGGCGGCCACTGCATCCCGCTCGACCCGCACTACCTCTCGTGGAAGGCCCGCCAGCACGGCTTCGATTCGCGCTTCATCGGCCTCGCCGAGGAGGTCAATTCGGGGATGCCGGAGCACGTCGTCCGCCTCGTCTGGGACGGGCTGAACGACGCCGAGAAGTCGCTGAAGGGCGCGCGCGTGCTGCTGCTCGGCGTGGCCTACAAGAAGGACATCAACGACGTGCGCGAGTCGCCGGCCCTCTCGATCATCGACCGGCTGCGGGAGAAGGGCGCGGAGGTGCGCTACCACGACCCGTTCATCCCCGAAGTCCGCTTCGACGACGCGCACACGCAGGGCGGCGGCGAGCCTTTGCAGTCGATCCAGCTCACGGACGAGGAGCTGGAGCGGTCGGATTGCGTCGTCATCGTCACCGACCACTCCGGCGTCGACTACGCGCGCGTCTGCAAACTCTCGAAGCTCATCGTCGACACGCGCAACGCCCTCGCCGGCGACCTGCGCCGCAACAGTTGCGCCCGCATCATCCGACTGTGATTGGCTATTAGCTGTTGGCTGTTAGCTATTAGTCAGAGGAAAAACAGTTTCCGGCTACCGGCCTCAGTTCCGGCTTGCGGTTCCGGGTTTTGCTAACAGCTAACAGCTAACGGCTAGTAGCTGATTAATGCTCAAAGTCATCAACGTTGTCGGGGCGCGGCCCAACTTCATGAAGGCCGCGCCCGTCGTCGCGGCGATGCGCCGCCGCCCCGCCGAGTTCTCCCCCCTCCTCGTCCACACCGGCCAGCACTACGACCCGCGGATGTCCGACGCCTTCTTCCGCGACCTCGGGCTGCCCGCGCCGGACGTGCACCTCGGCGTCGGCTCCGGCAGCCACGCCGCGCAGACCGCCGCCGTGATGCGGCTCTTCGAGCCGGTCGTCCTCGAACACAAACCCGACTGGGTCGTCGTTGTCGGCGACGTGAACTCCACGCTCGCCTGCGCGCTCGTCTGCGCGAAGCTGCTCGTGCCGGTCGCGCACGTCGAGGCGGGCCTGCGCAGCCGCGACCGCGCGATGCCGGAAGAGATCAACCGCCTGCTCACGGATCAGATCGCAGACCTGCTGCTCACGCCCTCGGCCGACGCCGACGAAAACCTGCTGGCCGAAGGCATCCCGGCCGAAAGAATCCGCCTCGTCGGCAACGTGATGATCGACTCGCTGCTCCTGCAACTGCCGCGCGCGGCCGAGTCGGACGCGCGCGAGGCGCTCGGCGTGGGCGGGCGAGACTACGCCGTCGTCACGCTGCACCGGCCGTCGAACGTGGACGACGCGGCGTCACTCGGCCGCGTGCTTCGCGC
>DATCVD010000527.1:0-8319 GCA_036567125.1 Pyrinomonadaceae bacterium
GACCGCCTGCAGGGCCCGGGCCGCCGGGCCAGCCGAAGGGTCGCGGCCGGCATCGCCGGCCCGCGCTCCCCGACTAAAACTCGATCACGATCTTGCCGAAATGCGCCCCGCTCTCAAGGTGCGCCAACGCGGCGCGGGCCTCGTCGAAAGCGAAAGTCCTGTCGATCACCGGCCGCAGCCCGCGTGCTTCGATGAAGTGGTTCATCTCCTCGAACATCTCGCGCGAGCCGGTCTCGACGCCGTGAATCTGCACGTTCTTCATGACGAACTGGTACGTGTTGACGGACGCGCTCAGGCCCGCCATCAGGCCGATGAAGCTGATCGTGCCGCTCACCTTGATCGCCTCCAGAGAGCGGTTCAAATTCTCCCCGCCCACCACCTCGACGACGTGATCGACGCCCACGCCCGCCGTCAATTCCGTGACCTTCCCCTCCCACGCCGGGAACTGCTTGTAGTTGATCGCGGCCCACGCGCCCAAGCCCTTCGCCCTTTCGAGTTTCTCGTCGCTGCTCGATATGACGACGGGGCGGCCGCCGAGCGCGGCGACGAATTGCAGGGCGAAGAGTGAGACGCCGCCCGTGCCCTGAATGAGAACCGTCTCGCCGCGCCGGACGCGGCTGCGGCGCGCGACCGCGTGCCAAGCCGTGAGGGCCGCGACGGGCAAGGTCGCCGCCTCGGCGTCCGAGAGGTTGTCCGGGCATTTGACGACGGCCTGCTCCTCGAAGGCGACGTACTCCGCCAGCACGCCGTCGGCCGCCGGGCCGCCGAGCGGCGCGACACCTTTCTCCGCGGTCAAGTCGCCGTCCTGCCACCGCGGCAGAAAGACGCCGATCACCCGGTCGCCCACACTCCACCGCGAGACGCGGCCGCCTACCGCGACCACTTCGCCCGCGCCGTCGGAGACGGGGACGCGCGGCGCGGACGGCTTCCAACGCCCCGCGCCTTTGACCACGAGCAGATCGCGGTAGTTGAGCGCCGCCGCACGCATCTTCACGAGCACCTCGCCGGCCTTCGGCTCCGGCGTGGGACGTTCGTTCAGTTTCAGCCCGTCAACGCCGTCGCCGAGCGTCGTGTATGCTCTCATGATTATCAACGGCTCCGGCCCGCCGCCCTTCCGCCTCCCTCCCCCGTTCACTGCTTCGGCCGCTTGAAATAGAGCGCACTCGACTGGCTCTGGTTAACTTCGAGCGGCCCCGGCGCGACCATCTCCCAGCCCTCCGCGCCGAGTCTGTTGATCGCCTTCGAGAAGGCCGCGCCGCTGCCTTCCGTCGCGGAAGCCTGCACCTCGACGACCTGCACGCCCGTCTCGTTGAAATAACTGATCCAGTAGATGCCCGCGCGCGGCGGGCCGGCGTAGGTCGCCTTCGACAGCGCGCAGTATTCCCAACGCTGGCCCGCGCCCGGCGCTACGGCTTCCCGCGCCTGCGCGCCGGGCGCGGCGAGAAGATTGTCGGACACGGCCGCGGCGAGCGCCAACCCGGCGAGAATCACAGCCGCCGCGAGAAGTAGTCGTTTCCTGTTCATGTAACCTCCTTCATGTTCGCGTCCCGCGTCTTTACCGCGACAGCGAAAATCACTCACCAACCTGCTCTAATATTGACAGACCTTGAGCAGTCGCTAAAGACCCTCGTGGCCCGGAATCACGCCGCCCCCGGCGGCCCGCCTCGGGTGTTCCGTGGCGGCGTGCGAATCAAAGCTCCGCTCAAGCCACTCACGCCGAAGGATCGTCCCGCGCGCGCGAGTGCGGCCGAGCGCGCCGATGCCGCCCGTACTCAGTGCCTTCGCCATCAGCTTTTCCTTTCCGGCGACGCCAGCTTGGTCAGTTTGCCGGAGGCCAACACGAAGTAGATCCGGTTGAGTAAGTTTTCCCCGTTCGGCTCGAACAGGACGGCCACCTTCGGGGCGACGCCCGGCGGCGGGTCGTCCCTCTCGACGGCGAACCCGAACAGGCCGTTCAGCTCGACGCTTTTCGTCCGGGCGTTGACGCCCGCGGTCGCCCTGATCAGGTTGGTCAGAAACAGCGCGACTTTCTCGCGGCCGACGACGGGAACCTTCGCCGCGAAGAACTCCCCGCCGCCGTCGCTGATGCTGACGACGCCCCCCGCCAGCAGTCTGGCGGCCGACTCGGTGTCGCGGTTGACGAGGAAGCCGACCAGCTGGTTGACGACCCGCCCGGTCTTCTCGACCAGCGACTTGCGCGGCACGAACCTTTTCGCCTCGTACTCGCCCATCGCGCGCCGCGCGCGGTGGTGCGTGGTCTTAACGTTCTGCTCGGTCGTGCGCAACACCGCGGCGGTCTCCGCGACGTTGAAATCGAACACGTCGCGCAGGAGCAGCACCGCGCGCTGCGTCGGCGTCAGCAGTTCGAGCGCGAGCAGGAACGCGAACGAGACGCTTTCGAGCATCTCGTAGCGCGCCGACGAGTTGTCCGCGCCGCCGGCGTCCGCCCCGAGGTCGAGCGCCGCCAGCGGGTCTTCGTTGTTCTCGGTCTCGAACGGCGCGGGCAGCCATTGCCCCGTGTAGCCCTGCCGGCGGCGGCGGCGCAGCGCGTCGCGGCTCAGGTTAACCGCCACGCGCGCCAGCCACGGCCGCAGCGGCTCGTCCGTGTTCGCCGGTGGCTTTTGCAGCAGGCGGACGAAAGTCTCCTGCAAGATGTCGTCCGAGTCGGCGGCGCTGCCGGTCATCCGGTAACAGAGGCCCCACAGGAAGCGCCGGTTCTCGTTAAAAACCTGTTCGAGCTGCATGGCGTTTGAAAGTTCGCGCGGGGCCGGCGAGCGAAAGCCCGGCGACGGCCGCGCCCGCGATCTCGGACGCGAGGAGCAGGTAAGCCGTGGCCCGAAACACCGCCGACCAGAACGCGGGCCGCAGGCGCGCGACGTGCGCGACGTGATCAACCGTGTCCGCGACGAAATGGTAGTACAGTCCGAACGCGAACGAGCCGAGCAGCGAAACCGCCAGCACGATTGCCCCGGCCCGGTTAAATTTCGGGAGCACGAATCCCGCGACGACCGGCGCGACGGTGATCACCGGGACGATGAACGCGAGCTGCGCCGGGGTCGCCTTGACGGATAAGACCTCGTGCGCGACAGAATGCAGCACGACCGTCAGGAAGTGAAACCCGACGAGCCACAGGGCCGTCAATTTTAACGTCCGCTCACTTTGATCGCTCATCTCACGGCCCCCGCTAGCCGGCAAAGCCCTCGGCCCGCCAAGTCCTGACGACCTCCCCCAAGCCGGCGCGGAAAGACGGGAACCGCGGCGACCAGCCCGTCGCTTCGCGGAAGCGCCGGTTGGACGTGCGGGTCGAGCGCGTGAAGAACTCGATCACGCCCTTCCCGGCGAAGAGCCGCGCGAGCCACACCGGGACTCGGCGCGGGGCGGGCGCGCCGAGCTGCCGCGCGAACTCGAACAGCATGTCGCGGATGGTCGCCGGCTCGTCGTCCGTGACGTGGCAGAGTCCGCGCCTCCCGGCCTCGGCCGCGGCGACGAACGCGGCGGCGGCGTCGTCCGCGTGGATGTTTGCCGAGACGGCCGCACCAGCGCCGACGAGCGGCAGGCGGCGTTTCAGCAGACCCCCGGCGAAGGTTCGCGTGTGATGCGCGTCCGGCGCGTAGAAGCCGCCGCAGCGCAGGACGGAAACGTTGAAGCCGTGCTTCTCGCCCGCCTCCGCGGCGATCCGCTCGCCGTCGAACGCCGAGCGAAAGACCTCGTCGGGCCGCCCGACCGGCGTGTTCTCGTCAAAGAACGAATCGTCCGCGGGGCGCGCGACCCAGACGATGCTCTGCTGAATATAAGTGCGCGCCCCGAGTTTCGCCGCCGCCTCGACGAGCGCGCGCGTGCCCTCGCGCCGCAGCCGGTCGTTCAACTCCCAGTCCGAGTAGTCGTCGGAAACTTTAGCCGGGATCGCGGTCGCGGCGTGAATGACCACGTCGGCCCGCCGGGCCGCCGCGGCCACGGAGTCGGCGTCGAAGATGTCGCCGACGACGGCCTCGCCGCCCAACCTGTGAATCGTCTGCCGACCCTTCTCGTCGCGCGCCAGACCGATGACGCTGTGGTTTTTCTCCGCGAGCTGCCGAACGATTCGGCGGCCCAGAACTCCGGTCGCACCGGCGATGAAAACTCTCATTTCCCTTCCCCCCGACCTCGAATAAATCGCCTTCCAACGTCAACACGTCCGAGGCCGGCCGAAGGTTACAACCGCCAACCAATTTTTATGTCCGCCGCCCCCTTCGCGTCTCACGGGACAGTCGGCCGCGCCCGACGGCGTTTTCATGAATTACTGATAAACTGCGATTTCGCAGGCGGAACTTGATCCTCGCCCGCTCAAAATCAGAGAGGGGTTTAGGCCGTGGCCGAGATAATCGACTTGAGTCAGGAGATCTTCACGGGGATGCCGGTCTTTCCCGGTCTGCCGGAGGTGAGCATCACCGTCCACCAGTCGCACGAGCAGTTGGACGGCGTCACCGACGGCGACGTAGTCTCGCCCGCCGTCAACCGGCTGGAGTTGGGCGAGCACACCGGCACGCACGTCGACGCCCTCAGCCACATGGGGCGCGAGTACCGCAGTCAGTCCATCGACGCGATGCCGCTCACGACCTTCTACACGGAGGGCATCTGCCTCGACCTCTCGCACAAGGGCCCGCGGGAGTTGATCGAGGCGGACGACTTGGAGCGCGCCCTCTCCGCGGCGGGACTCGACATCAGGCGGGGCGACACGGTGCTGCTCTACACGGATCACTACCGGCGCGCTTTCGGGACGGGCGACTGGCACAGCGGGCCGGGGGTGAGCGTTGCCGCGACGCGCTGGCTGGGCGGGCGGGGCGTCGCGGCCTTCGGCGTGGAGCCGGCCGCGCCGGGCGTGCGGGGCGTCTCGAACAAGGAAGTCCACCGCGTCTGCGGGGAGCTGGGTTTTACGCACTACGAGAACCTGTGCAACCTGCACCGCCTCATCGGGCGGGGGCGCTTCCGCTTCATCGGCCTGCCGCTCAGGATTCGCGGCGGCACCGGCTCGCCCGTGCGGGCGGTTGCGGTGTTCGAGGCTGATCTCCAGCGAATCCCGGCGGCGGCAAGTCGTCAATTAAAATTTACCGCAGCCGGGAGTTCCGAGAGCATGACATTCGATCTCGCCTGAGCTGGGAGGAGTATGAGCGAAACGAAGACGGGCGACCCGGTGCCGGAGTCGTTGCTGAGGCGGATGAGGGAGCTGCGCACGAATCTGCTGCGTTTGCACAAGGCGCTGCTCGACAACGAGCGCGCCGACTACGAAAGCGTGTACGGGCAGGTCACGAGCGGCGAGTTGCTCCAACTCGTCATCAGCCACGAGCGGTTCGCGTGGCTGCGCCCCGTCTCCGAGTTGATCGTGCGCATCGACGAGATGTTGGACGCGGTCGAACCCGCGACGGCCGCCGACGCCGAGGCGCTGCTCGCCGGGGCGCGGGCGCTGCTCAGGCCGTCGGAGGCGGGCGAGGGGTTCGGGCGGAAGTATTTCGCGGCCATCCAGCGCGAGCCGGGCGTGGTGCTTGCGCACAGGGACGTGACGCGCCTCTTAAACGACTTGGCCCGAGCGCCCGGCGGGAGGAGCGCGGGCGAGATGAGCGAGGAAGAGATTGACGCCAACGTGGAAGGCACTTTCCCGGCGAGCGATCCGCCCGCGTGGACGCTCGGCTCAGACCACCGGGCCGCCGACCGCAAGGGGCGCGACGACGAAGCCGAGTGAGGGCAAGACGAGGGTTGGGCCGGCGGGCGGCAGCGCGCGCCGCGCTCGCCTTCACGCGCCTTCGTACTCGTAGAGATACGCGGCCCACGCCTCCTAATCCCCCGCCAACGCAAACCCCTATTGACATTCGATACGAGGTGGTGTATCCGCTACCTACAGACTGTCTGTAGGAGATGGGGGCGTGAAGGAAAAGAGGACGGACTTGCTACAGGGGACGCTCGATCTTCTGGTGCTCAAGGCGCTCGCCCCCGGCCCGCTGCACGGGCTGGGCGTCTCTCACCGCATCGAGCAGATCACGAGGGGGGCTTTCCAAGTCAAGCCCGGCTCCCTGTTCCCCGCCCTGCACCGGATGGAGGAGGCGGGCTGGCTCCAATCGTCTTGGGGGGAGTCGGAGAACAACCGCCGGGCCAAGTACTACCGCCTCACCAGAGCAGGGCGACGCCAACTCGAAGCCGAGATCGAATCTTGGCAGCGGATCGCGTTGGCGATCACCAGTGCCCTCAAGGCGGTGTAGCGGCCATAAGTCGTGCCGCTGCGGTCTCGCCTAGCCAGCCTTTGGCGCAGCCTCTCCGAGAAGCATCCGCGGCAACAACAACTTCCTCTCCGGCACGTTGTGGTGTGTGACGGTCGCGGGCCGTCTGAAGCCGGGCCGCGCGCGTTGACCCGATGGTCGCGCTGCGCTGCGAGCAAAAAAGACGATTGATTTCGCGGAACGTTTGGGCGGCGACATTACCGGGCCGGTTCAAAATTCAGCCCGCTCACGCGGCCCGCTCCTGCCCGCGCCCGGCTTTCACATCCTCCGCCTTCGTCGATCGGCCCGGCGCTCCGTCTCCGGCCCGGCCACCGCCCGCCTCGTCCGTCGCCCGCTTGCGGCGCGACGCGCGCCAAGTGGCCGCGCCCTCGCTGGCGAGGTTGAGGATCGTCTTCCGGTTCTCGAAGAGCACCTTCAGCCACGCCCTCTTGCCCATCTGCGGGAAGTAGATGCCACGGAAGAAGAAGCGCGCGACGAGGTGGCTGATGCGGTACTGGACGTGCCTGTCGGCGAGCGCGGCGACGGCCGCGGCGTTCCGCTCGGGGCTGTAGGACGCCTCCCACGCGCGCCTCGTCTCCTGCCGCGCCTCCTCGATTGACATCTTCAGCGGCGCGTGGGCCATCACGAAGGGCGCGAAGTCGAGCCAGTGCTTGGGCCGGTCGAGGCGGCCCGCTTTTTCGAGGCGGTCGTAGAGCGGCGTGGCCGGGAAGGGCGTGAGCTGGCCGAAGACGGGCAGGCCCGGCGGCCACGACTCGATCTGCGCGACCGTGCGCGCGGCCACGCCCACCGTGTCGTTGTCCATCCCGAAGATGAAGGAGGTGATCGCGTACACGTCGCGGCGCGCGAGGCGCTCCAGCACGGCCCCGTACTCCGAGGGCTTCGAGAAGTTCTTGTTCACGTCGGCCATGTTGGCCGGGTCAATCGACTCCATCCCGATGAAGACCCACTTGCCGCCCGACTCCGCGATGAGATCGACGAGCTCTTCGTCGCGCAGCAGGTTCGCGCTGATCTGCGCGACCCACGGCAGCTGCGCGCCGGCCGCGATGATGTCGCGCAGCAGAGACTTCGTGCGCTTGACGTTGATGGCGAGGTTGTCGTCGATGAAGAAGACGGCCACCTGCCCGCGCTCGCGTCGCGCGCGTTCTTTCAGGCGCAGCAGCTCTTCGACGACCGACTCGTTCGAGCGGAAGCGGATCGAGTCGCCGAAGAAGCCGGTGACGGTGCAGAACTCGCAGCCGTAGGGGCAGCCGCGCCCCGTCTCGATGGGCACGACGTAGAAGCGCCCCCAGCCCCCGCCGGCCTTCGACAGCAGCGGCCGCAGAGCCGACGGCACGAGGCTGAACTGTTCGAGTTCCAGAGTCTCCCACGGGATCGACGGGTAGGGTTGCAGCGAGGGCTTCTTGTCCAGCCCCTTCGCGTCGCGCTCCGGCTGGTAGACCTCTTTCAACTCCCCGCGCGCGGCGTCCTCGACGATGAGCGGCCACGTCTCGTCGGCCTCGCCCAAGGCGACGGCGTCGGCGTGGCGCGGGCCGCCGTCGCGACCCAGCGCCTCGTCGGGGCATTCGGTGACGTGCGGGCCGCCCATCACGACGGGCACGCCCGCCGCGCGCAAGGCGTCGGCGAAGCGGTAGGCGCGCGCGATCATGCGCGTCATCGCGCCGATGCCGACGAGGCCGATCCCCTGCTCGCGCACGAAGCCGACGAGTTCGTCTTCGGTCATCGCGCGCGCGTTGCCGTCGATCAAAATGACCTCGTGGCCGGGCGGCGTGAGCGCCTGCAAGAGGAACATCCAGAGGTGCGGCATGAAGTTGCGAGTGACCCCGTTGTCGGGGTTGTAGAGTAATATCTTCATTCTTCTTTTGCTTTGACTAATCAGGAGAGGCGTAACCACTCACGCGCCGCGCGCGCCGCGCCGCCGGAGGCATCCGGCACTATCCTTCTCGGAACTTTACTCGACCCGCGCCGGCCCGCCCGCGCACGTCGGGGCCGCCGCTTCGGGCGAGCCCGCAACCGACCTCCATCCCGCTACCGAACCGCTTTCGCGCCGCCCGCCCGCTTGCCCGCGCCCGCA
>DATCVD010000528.1:0-3134 GCA_036567125.1 Pyrinomonadaceae bacterium
CGGCTCGGGCGGGGCCGTCCGGCTCATCGCCAACACGATCACCGGCTCCGGCAACGTCAACGTCAGCCCCGGCGGCGGCGCGGGCTCTTTCCGCGGCTTCGGCGGCGGGCAGGGCGGACAGGGCCTGATCCGCTTCGAGGCGTTCGACTACAGCAACTTCGCCGGCAGCAGCACCCCGACCAACATCATCAGCTTCGCGCTGCCACACCCGGTCGCGGTGACGAACGCGCCGACGCTGCGCATCGCGTCGGTCGGCGGGGTCAACGCCCCGGCCGCGCCCCTCGGCTCTTTGCAGGGCGTGCCCGATGTCGTCGTGCCGACGACGCAGGCCAACCCCGTCGCGGTCGTCATCCACGGCGCGAACGTCCCCGTCGGGACGGTCGTGCAGGTGACGGTGACGCCGTCGCGCGGGGGGCGGACGAGCGTGTCGAGTCCCGGCCTCGCGGGCACCGAGGCGGCCTCGACCGCTTCCGCGAACGTGACGCTGCCGTCGGGGATCAGCGTCATCAGCGCGGCGGCCACGATTGACCTGACGACCGCGACGGCGAGCCTGCGCCCGCCCCTGATGATGGACGGCGAGCGCGTCGACCGTATCGAGGTGGCGGCCACCTTCGGCGGCGCGTCCGAGGTGGTCTACGTCACGCGTTCGGGTCGCCGCATCAGGCAGCGAGCCGATTAGCGACGCGCTCCGCAGGGACGGACGCAGCTTCTCCTTAATCGCGACCGCGGCCGGCATCAAGTCGGAGCTTGGGCCGGCCGCGGGAGGCGGGAGACGCCGCGACGCGCGACGCGCGGCGGCCCCCTCGCTTGTTCCCGGTTCTCGACGGACGACACCTGCTGAACAGTCCAGCCGCAGTGGTAGGGGATCAAACATGAAGATGCGCGGAGTTAAGCACCCTGTGAATTCGGCAGCCCAGCGCCCGGGAGAGAAGACGTGCCGGCTTTCAACTCTTCTCCCCCGCCCCTGCCTGTCCATCCTGTTGTCTTGGATCGTCGTCGCGCAGGCGATGCTCCCCGTCGTCAGCGCGGCCCCCCGCATCCCCCCGAGGCCCGCGCCCGCGAAGGCCGCGCAAGCCACGGAGACGTTCACGGTCTTCGGGCCTGAGCGTTTCACCCGGCAGGCGGGCCAGCCGGCGACCGTCACCAAGCAGTTCCCTCTCCCGGCGGGGGCCGTCGCTCCCTTCAAAATGAGGGTGCAGAACGGCGAAGCCGACGGCCCCAACCGCGTGTCGAGCGCGACGGTCAGGCTCAACGGCGTCGAACTCCTCAGGCAGCAGGACTTCAACCAGAACGTCGCGTCAATCAACCGCGACGTGACGCCCGCCGCCAATAACACGCTCGAAGTCAGGATCACGAGCGCCCCCGGCTCTCACCTGACGATCACCTTCACGGCGACGCGCGCGGTCGAACTCCCGCCGCCCGCGCTCGAATCAATCGGGACGGCGCGCGCCGTTCAGGGGCAGACGCTTCAGGTCGCCTTGCTGGGGCGGAACACGAACTGGGCGCACGGCCAGACCCGCGCTTCGTTCGGCGGCGAAGTGTCGGTCGGGGGCGCGCCCTCCGGCGAGTTCGGCCTGCTCACCGTGACGAGTCCGACCACCGCGGTGGCCGACGTGA
Organism: Pyrinomonadaceae bacterium; assembly: GCA_036567125.1. Classification (GTDB taxonomy): domain Bacteria; phylum Acidobacteriota; class Blastocatellia; order Pyrinomonadales; family Pyrinomonadaceae; genus JAIVGV01. Next base: position 1,618 of record DATCVD010000528.1, read on the forward strand.
CGGTCTCGCCGGCCGCCGCGCTCGCGCCGCGCGCCGTGCGCGTGACGACCTCGGCACAGGGCGGGGGGCAAGGCGAAACGGTCTCACTCTCGAACGCCTTCACGGTCGCGGCGGCAACCCCGCCCGGCGCGGCGACAAACGTCGTCTCCACGATTGCCGGTCAGGCGGGTTCGGCCGACTTCGCGGACGGCGCGGGCGCGGCGGCCCGCTTCCGAAACCTGACGGCCATAGCCGTCGGGCCGGACGACGCCGTCTACGCGGCCGACGCCGGCAACCACCGCATCCGCGTCGTGCGCGAGCAGCCGAACCAGCACGGCGCGATGGAGATGATGGTCTCGACCTTGGCGGGCGACGGCACCGCGGGGTTCGCCGACGGCGTCGGCGCGGCCGCCCGCTTCAACAACCCGCAGGGCGTCGCGGTCGACGGCGGCGGGGCGGTCGTCGTCGCCGACACGGACAACAACCGCGTCCGCCGCATCGCCGCCGACGGCACCGTCTCGACCATCGCGGGGGATGGCACCCCCGGCTTCCAGAACGGCGCGGGGGCGCAGGCGCGCTTCAACGCCCCGCGCGGCGTGGCCGTCGACGCTCACGGCAACATCTACGTCGCCGACACGGGCAACGCCGCCGTCCGCGTCATCACCACGGCGGGCGAGGTGCGCACGGCCGCGGGCGACGGCACCGTCGGTTCGGGCGACTCGCCGGGCGCGCGCTTCGACGGGCTGGCGGGCGTGGCCGCCGACGGCGAGCGCATCTACGTCTACTTGGCCGACACGGGCAACCACCGCATCCGCCGACTCGACGCGAGCGACACCGTCATCACCATCGCCGGCGCGGAGCGCGGCTTCGCCGACGGGACGGCGGCGCAGGCCCGCTTCGCCGAGCCTTCGGGCATCGCCATCGACGGCGCGGGCAAGATCATCGTCGCGGACGCGGTCAACTCACTCGTGCGCCAGATCGACCCCGACTTGGCGGCGGGCGGCGCGCCCGCGGCCGTGACGACGCTCGCCGGCACGGGCGAGCGCAGTGCGGCCGACGGCGCGGGGAGCCTTGCGCGCTTCCACCTGCCGCGCGGCGTCGCCGTCGCGAAGTCGAGCGCCGTCATCGTCGCCGACACGGGCAACCACACGCTGCGCCGCATCCTGCTCCCGCCCGCCGTCACCTCGATCACGCCTTCGAGCGCGCGGCCCCTCGCGACCGTGACCATCAGCGGCGAGAGGTTCGACGCGCGCGCGCCCGAGCGAAACACCGTCCGGTTCACGCGCTCGGCCGCGGCCGGGGGCGGGCGGACGGTCGCGCAGGTCACGGCCGCGACGCGGCGCACGCTGACGGTCGTCGTCCCCGCCGACGTTAGCACCGGCCCCGTCACCGTTCAGACCGACGGCGGCCTCTCCAACTCCGTCGACTTCGAGCTGGCCCCCGCGCCCGCCCCTTCGATCAGCAGCTTCGACCCGAAGCGCGGCCCCGTGGGCGCGACCGTCACGCTGACGGGCGCGGCCCTGCGCGCCGACACGGGC
>DATCVD010000529.1:0-3019 GCA_036567125.1 Pyrinomonadaceae bacterium
GCCGCCGGCCGGGTAGTCGCTCTTGCAGGCGGCGGCCGAGAGCGCGGCCGCGAGGGCGAGGGAGAGTGTGACGAGAGCGCGTCCGCGCCCCGCGAGGGGGCTGCTGGCGCGCCCGGTGTCGAGAGATTTCACGGACAAAGAGATTACCCCTGACGTAGGACGGCCGGGCCGAAAAGTGGCCCGCCGCAAAAGTGCCTGAAGTTTTTAGTTTCTAAAATTTTCGCCCAGTTTAACACCGAACGGGCGCGCTTCCGAAAAGGACTTCAGCAACGAAAGACGGCCGCCGCCGCCCCGCGGTTACTTGAAAAAGCCGTTAACTAATGGCTTTTCGCCGCCGGCTCCGGGCCGCCGGCCCCCAACTGTAAACCCGGCGATTGAAGTTAGAGGGCGGGAGGCAGCCTGAAGTTGCTGCCCCCGCCCTCCGAATCTCCGCCCGCGCCGGTCGTCCGGCTCAAAGCTAACGGCTCACGGCCCCCCCTTCACCCGCCGAAGCTGCGGCGGAACAGGTACGACATCTTGACGAAGAAGGTGCGGCCGTTGCGGCGGAAGCCGGGTTCGAGTTGGCCGTTGAAGGGGTTGAAGCCGTTGCGGTTGAGATCGTCGTTGTAGCCGGCGTAGAAGGCCGTCCCCGGATTCGGCGTCCAGCCGAAGAGGAACTGCCCCCGCACGTTCGCGGCGAGCGTGTCGTAATCGACGCGCGCGCGGGCGAACAGGAAGCGCGTGAACTGGTAGGTCGAGCGCAGGGCGAAGATGTTGTCGTCGAAGGCGACGCGGTCGGTGTCGTAGCGCGTCAGGCGCGCCTTCGTGTAGGAGAGCGAGGCGTTGAGCGCGCTCGTCGGCTTGTAGGTGATGCCGGCGTCGATGTCGAGGCCCGCGCCGGGGCCGGGGTCTTGGAGGGCGAGGCAGACGCGCGGCACGACGGGCTGCTCCTCCGTGACGCGGCAGAGGCCGGCGGCCTCGGCCTCGCGCGCGGCGAAGACGGCAGGGGAGACGCGCGGGTAGCGCGGCTCGGAGCCGAAGTCGAGGTCGAAGATGCCGCGCCGCGTGCCGACGAAGGCGAAGCCTGAGAACTGCTTGTTGAAGGTGCGCTCGGCGAAGACGAAGATCGTCTTGATGTTGGTGGAGCGCTCGGAGTCGGCGCCGGCGAACGAGCCGGGGCCGCCGAACTCGAAGTCGAAGAGCCGCTCGTAGGCGTAGTTCAGCCCGATCTGCACGAAGGTCTGGTGGGCGAACTGGAAGTTGATGTTGGTTCCCGTGTCGGCGTTCTGGTGGCGGCCCTGCCAGTCGAAGTTGCTGTTGACGAAGTGCTGGAGGCGGAACTCGGTCAGGACGGCCTTCGGGTTGGGGTTGGTCGAGTAGCGCCACGCGAAGAAGGCGTTGTTCGTGTTGGTGCGGCGGACGAAGCCGACATCGGTGCGGTAGTCCTCGGTGCGCCCGCCGCCCTCGAAGACGTAGCCCCAGTTACGGCCCGTGTAGTCCCACATCCACGAGTAGCCGAAGGCGTGGCGGTAGGGGAGCAGCTCGCCCGTCTGCGCGTCGCGCTCGTCGCGCGTGGCCGTGCCGAGCAGCTCGAAGGCGAGGACGGTCTTGGGATCGATCTTGAAGCGGCCGTCGATGCCGCCGACGTGGTTGTAGCGGTCGACGAAGTTGTAGGTCGTGCCGAACAGGCCGAGGCTGCCGTCGCGCCCCACGTCGCGCTTCAGGCGGAGCACGCCGATGAGCGCGTTGCGGTCGACCAAGCGGTTGAACTCGTTTTCGAGCTGCGTGGCGCGGGCGAGGCGCGCGTTGAACGCCGCGACCGACTCGCTCTCCTCCTCGGTCGCGCCGACGCGGCGCGGGACGCGGAGGCGTTCGACCTCGGCGCGGGCCTCGGAGCGGTCGTCCTCCGAGAGGTTGCCGGGCGCGTTGTCGGAGGCGAGGATGAGGCCGAACGAGTTGCGGCCGCGCTTGCCCGTGAGTTTGACGGCGTAGTCGGGATCGACGATGGCGCGCGTGTGGACGACCGTCGAGCGCGTCTCGAAAATCTCGCGCCCTTCGAGGAAGAACGGGCGCTTCTCGGAGAAGAAGATGGGGAAGCGCTGGTTCGCCGTCACGACCGTCGCGTCGGCCTCGACCTGCGCGAAGTCCGGGTTGTAGGCGAAGTCGAGCGTGACGGTCGGCGTGAGCGTGTACTTGGCCGTCAAGCCCAGATCGTAATCGATGGGCTGGTTGACGATCCGGTCGACCGGCTGCGGCCCGGCCTGCGCGTTCTGCGGGAACGGCAGCGGCGGGAGCGCGCGCACGCGCCGGCCGGTCTCCGAGAGCGTCAGGCTCGGGATGAGTTCGAGCGTGCGCTCGGTCGAGATGCCTTCGAGGCCGGTGATCTGGCCGGCCTGATTGAGCGTGCCCTGCACGTCGCGCGAGATCGGCATCCACGAGTCAAGCTCGGCGTTCATGTGCTGGATGCGGCGGAACAGCTGCACGTTCCAGACCTTGTCCTTGCCGGCCGTGTAGCGCAGGGACTTGAACGGGATCGCGACCTCGATGACGTAGCCGTCCGCGGTCATCGCGCCCTTCGATTCCATCACGATGTCGAGCGAGTAGTCCTCGTTCTGCCCCTCGGTGTAGATGCCGTCGGCCTGCACGCCCAAGGGCGAGAAGAAGAGGGCGTAGGCCTTGCGGCGGTCGTTGAAGGTGTCGAGGTAGACGCCGACGTAGTCGTCGCCGAAGATGCCGTCGCGCTTGGGGATCGTGGCGCGCACCTTGGAGGGATCGTCCGTCGCGCGGACGGCGATGTAGAGCGTCTTGGCGTCGTAGCCCATCAGCATCTCGGTGGGCTTCGTCGGCGCGATGTTGTCGCCGGGCTGAATCTGGTAGAAGTCTTTGAAGACGGCGGCCGACTTCCAGATTTCGTCGCCGAGGTTGCCATCGATTGACGGGGCCTTGTCGAACTTCGGGATGACGACCGGCCGCGCCTTCTCGGCGGGGACGACGAGGGCGCGGCCCTTCGCCGCGGCCAGCTTCGCCGCGCCGGCCGTCT
>DATCVD010000530.1:0-3501 GCA_036567125.1 Pyrinomonadaceae bacterium
GCCGCCACGGCGGCCGCCGCGGCGACAACGATCAAAATCGCCGCGTGCCACCGCCGGGGGGGCAGCGCGCCGCACGCCTCCAAGCCGACGACCGACGCGACCAGCGCCAGCGAAATCCACTGCGCGTTCGACAGCCCCAAGCTGTAGTCGCGGGGCGCGTACCAGCGCGCGAACTCGAAGAAGAAGCGCGCCGGGCAGTAGGCCGTGATGAAGAACGCGAGCGCGGTTCCCGGCGCGGGCCGGTCGAGGATCAGCGCGCAGCCGGCGATCAGCGCGCCGAACGCCCACGCGGATTCAAAGACCTGACTGGGGAACAGCCGCACCCCCAAAAACTGCGGCGGTAATCCCGCCGCCACGTGCGTCGCGCCGTACGCGACGCCGAGGCGGCAGGGGCGGCCGTGGCAACAGCCCGCCAGCAGGCAGGCGAAATACCCGAAGGCGCGGACGCCGCCGCACGCGAGCATCAGCACGTCGAGGTGCGGCAGGAGCGGCCGGCCCGTCAGCCACAGCAGGGCCGAGGCGACGCAGAGCACGGCGACGAAGTGGTGGTAGAAGAATAGCCGCTCTTCGCCTTTGATGATCTTGGTCGCCATCGCCACGACCGGGATCGTCAACAGCCCGGCCAGCGCGACGAGCAGGCTCATCCCCACCGACAGGTTCAGACGCGCCGCCAGCCCGACGTTGAGCGCGACGCCGATCGACAGGGCCACGCACCCGCAGACCCGAAAGGCGGCGCCGGCCCCGCCAATCGACGACGCGTGGCGGACGACGTTATCGAATAGAGTGTTGATACGCCGCAGCATCCGCAACCCACCTCGACCGAAGACGCTCCCGCGCGAAACCTCCCCGCCTTGCGCTTCTCGTTCCGCGCGCGCGGCGGACGAGCGCCGCGCTTCTTCACCAGCGATCATCCGTGAACAGACAATCCAGCAGCGTCGCCTCTCCCAGCCTCTCGTTGCCGACCGCCACGTCCGGCACGACTGTCGTTCCCGCCCCCGGCGGCATCGCGGAGTAGCCGAAGACGGTTTCGATGTTGCTCGCCACTACGCGGCCGTGGCGGGCCTCGCCCTCGGCTAATTCGTAGCGGACTCCGGGCGGCAAGGGCCGGTCGTCCGCCTCCCGCACCCGCGAGGAATAGATCAGGTAGAAGGGGGCGAGCACGCTCACACAAGCCACGAGCGCGTGCGACGACTGGCCGAACGGCGGCAACTCGACCCGGCAACGGTAGCTCGCGTCCCTGCGCAGCGCGAGGTGCGACCAGTCGTCCACCCGGCACTCCGGTAGCGCCGCCCGCAAAGCCTCCAGCAATCGCTTCCACGCGCCGTCATCCGCGACGGCGCGCGCGCGCGCGGCCTCCAGTTTTATCGACTCCTCAGACCGGGCGTAGGCCGGGTCGTCCGCCGGCACGCCGCGCGGGTAATGTGCGTGGACGATGCCCCGCAGCGCCGCTGTCAAATCTTCTTCCACCGTTTTCGTCCTCTACCCGCGCGCGCGACTCAGCCCGGTCACCCGTCTTCGTTTCGTCGCGCCCCGCCCTAATAGGAATTAACCCTCGCCCCGGGAATTTCCGCGGCGAGCACTTCCCTCATTTTCTTACGAAACGCCGGGCCGAAATCCAGCTCGCCGAACCAAACCTGCCTGCCGTCGAGTAAGCTTTTCTCCGCGAAGTCTGCCGCGTAGGCTGACTCGACGGCGGCGAAGTAAGGGTCAACCGGGCCTTCAAAATTCTCCACCGGCACGCCCACGACGAGCGTCGAACTCCACCAGTTGGGGAAGGCCGAGGAGCGCGGCCAGTAAAAGAATTTCAGAGTCACCAACCCGGTTTCCTGCCAGCCGCCCGGCTTCCCCGGCGTCGTGTGCGGCACGACGGTCGTGAACTTGAATAAGGAAGGGTTGCCCTTCGTCCCGGCGGCCGAAGCGGCGGCTGCTTCCGCGCCCGGCGCTCCTTCCTGTTGCCCCGTCAGCGACCGGGCGACGGCCGCGTTTCCGAGTGTTGATTGGAGCGCGGCGGGGGCGGCGTTGCCCGCGCCGGAGGCGGACGACTCATTCGCGGCGGCCGCGGCCGCCTCAGTCCGGCTCTCGGATGCCTCGCCGCGCCTCGCCAGTTTTGTGAGCATCTTCGGCATCACTGTCCCCTGTGCAGCAGCGCGGCGTAGGGACCAAGCTCCGAGGCCGTCAGCAGCCGCGCCTCGCGCTGGTACTGGCGCGCGATGGCCTGCACGACGTGGGCCGGTTTGATCGTCGCGGGCTGCCCGGCGGCGTCGCCCTCTTTCTTCGCCGCGTCGATGGCGAGCAGGGCGGCGGTGCGGGCCGCGTTGACGATGCTCGCGCCCGTCATGTCGAGCCGCGCGAGCTGCTCGAAATCGATCTCTTCTTCGAGGGGCGCGGCCGCGGGGAAGGCGCGCTCCCAGAGGCGGCGGCGCTCGGCCGGCTCCGGGCGCGGGAAGTTGATGACGACTTGGAAGCGGCGCGTGAAGGCCGCGTCGATGTTCTCGCGCAGGTTGCTGGCGAGGATGACGAGGCCGAAGTAGGTTTCGAGGCGCTGGAGCAGGTAGCTTACTTCGAGGTTCGCGTAGCGGTCGACGCCGTGGCGCACCTCGCCGCGCTTGCCGAAGAGCGAGTCGGCCTCGTCGAAGAACAGGAGGGCGTTGCTGTCCTCGGCCTCGGCGAAGGTCTGTTCCAGATTGCGCTCGGTCTCGCCCACCCACTTCGAGACCACGCGCGACAAGTCCACCTTGAGCAGCGCCATGCGCAGCTCGCCGGCGATCACTTCCGCCGCCAGCGTCTTGCCCGTGCCCGACGCGCCGGTGAACAGCACTTTGATCCCGCCCTCGCCCGTGATCATCCGGCCGAACCCCCAGCCCTCGGCCACGCGCGGCCACGCCTTGTAGAACCGCGCGATCTCGACGACCTGCTTGTGCAGCGCGGCGGGCAGGATGAGATCGTCGCGGCCGCGGCGCGGCTTGATCACGGTCGCGAAGTGGAAACTCTGCTTGCGCGTCACGGCGTCGCACGCCTGTTCGAGGTGCTCGCCGATGGAGACGAGGCGGCCGTTGCCGACGAGCGACGCCTGCGTGCCGGCCATCTGCGCGACGGCCCGCAACTGCTCGCCGTTCATCCGGAAGCGCGCGGCCAGATCGTCGCGCTGCTCGCTGCTCACTTCGGGCAACGCGCGCTCCCACATCGACTGCCGCGCCGCGTAGCTCGGCGCGGCGATTTCGATCTGCGCGAAGGGGCGCGCTTCGAGCAGCGCGGTCGGCCGCCACGGGTGGACGCCGGTGAGGACGAACGGGACTTTCGAGGCCGCGAGGTAGTCCGCTAAAACCGCGCCCAGACCGCGCAGGTTTTCGCCGCCCGGCCCGGCTAAAACGTCCGTGTCGAGCCAGAGGATCGCGTCCAACGCGGCCGCCGCCTGCACCGCCGCCGCGACGCCCTGCTCGTAGCCCGCGCCCGGCTGCGGGACCTGACGACGTACGAGCAGAAGCACAACGAGGCCAACGG
>DATCVD010000531.1:0-2426 GCA_036567125.1 Pyrinomonadaceae bacterium
CCGCGCCGTGGGGCGCGTGCAAACTCCGCGACGTGCTCGGCGGCGACGGCGCGAACGACGCCACCCTGCGCCTCGCCTGCGAGCGCGGCACGCTCATCTCGTTCGTCTCGCTCGACCCCGCGACGCGCAAGCTCAAGAGCCTTACGCTGCACCCGACGCGCGCCGAGTCGTGCGTGCCCTAAGCCGCGGCCGGGGTAAGGCAGGGCGCGCTACCTAAGCGTGAAACTTCCGGCGCGCGGCTTTAAAGAAAACCCATGTCGCGCTTCCCGACAAAGCTGCCCGCGGAAAAGCTCTCGGCGGCGGTCGCCCTCTTGATCTGCTGCGCCGCTTCGGGCGTCGCGCAGCGCGCCGTCCGCAAACCCGGCCCGAGTCGAATTCCGCGCTTCGAGGATTACCGCGTGAGCGGCGTCGGGAAAGGTCGGGGGAGGGGTTACGGCATCGAGCGGCCGACGGAGAAAGAATCGGGCGCGAGCCTCGACCGCAGGCTTCGCCGGGCCGCGAGCGAGGGGGCCAACTTCGCGGGCCGTTACGCCATCGTCGGGTGGAGTTGCGGGTGCATCTGCGTCAGCCTCCGCGTGGTCGACGTTCGCACGGGGAGGATTTACCGCGTGCCGTTTGCCGGCGTCGGCGACGGCCCCTGCCCGCTCGGGTTTTACGTCGGCGGGAGGAAGTTACTTGAGTTCCGGCGCGACAGCCGCCTGCTGATCGTGCGCGGCACGGTCGAGGGCGTCGGCTCCGGTGACGACAGGGCGGACTTCCCCTGCGCGACGCGGTACTACGTGTGGCGGCGTAACCGGCTGGCGCTGCTCCGGGAAATCCCGGCCGGGTAAGAGTGTCAACTTCCCGCCGACGGGTCGGCCACCTTCACCAGTTGCTTGCCCGTGTTCTCGCCCGCGAAGAGGCCGAGGAAGGCGCGCGGCGCGTTCTCGAAGCCCTCGGCGACGGTCTCGGCGTACTTCAACTTCCCCGCGGCGACCCAAGCGCCCAACTGCGCGAGTCCTTCGCCGAACCGCGCGGCGTAGTCGGAGACGATGAAGCCCTGCATCAGCGCGCTCTTCACGAGCAGGAGCGGCTGCACGCGCGGCCCCGCCTCCCAGCGCTCCGAGTTGTACATCGAAATCTGGCCGCAGACGACGACGCGCGCGCGCGAGTTGATGAGCCACATCACCGCGTCCGAGACCGCGCCGCCGACGTTGTCGAAGTACACGTCAACGCCCGCCGGGCACGCCTCGCGCATCGCCCGGTTGAGATCGCCCGCGGTCTTGTAGTTGACGCACGCGTCCGCGCCGAGTTCGCTGATTAAATATTCGCACTTGTCCGCGGAGCCGGCGACGCCGACGACGCGGCAATTGTTGAACTTCGCGATCTGGCAGACGATTGAGCCGACCGCGCCGGCCGCGCCGGAGACGACGACCGTCTCGCCTTCTTTGGGCCGGCCGATGTCGAGCAGCCCGAAGTAGGCGGTCAGGCCCGGCATGCCGAGCACGCCGAGCGCGGTCGTGATCGGCACCCGCGGATCGACCTTGCGGATCGCGACGGGGTTGCGCGGATCGGCTTTCGCGGTCTGGTAGAGCAGCCAGCCGAGCATGCCGGCGACGATGTCGCCCGGCGCGAACCCTTCGGCGCGCGACTCGACCACCTCGCCGACCACGCCGCCCTCGATCACCTCGTTCAGCGCGAACGGCTCGACGTAAGACTTGCGGTCGTTCATCCGCCCGCGCATGTAGGGATCGACGGACAGGTAGAGAGCGCGCACCAAGACCTCGCCCTCGCCCGGCCGCGTCGTCTCCGCGTCTTCGATCTTAAAGTTGTCGAGCGCCGGCGCGCCCGCCGGACGACTGACCAGCAGAATCTTCCTGTTCAACTGTTCGGACACGAAGCGGCCACCTCCATCGGCTCTCTCACCCAAGACGTTCGCGCGGTCGCGCCGCGGAACCCGGTCGCCTTCCCGACGCCGCCGCGCGAAACTCGTTCGTCCCCCCGCCGCGCGGCGGCCGGGCCTCAACACAAAACCAGTTTCTTCGTGTAAAGTACCCTGCCGTGTGCCCCGCTTACAAATTGCCGGCCTCGGCCCCGCCGCCCGCCGTCTCGCCCAAGACCTCAAACCGTTCTTCGGTTGGAGGGACGCGCGCCGGGCGGGTAAACTGCCGAGTCCGATTCCGTACCCGACGGGTCGTCGAATGGAACAAGTTGCTGAAGCCATGAGCGAGCCGGCGTACCCGGCGGCGCGGGCCGTGGCCGAGACGGCGCGCGCGATCTTCCTGCGCCACGTCGAGGCGGCGCGGCGCAAGGGCAGGAGCGCCGGGCTGGCCGACGTGCCGGACGCGGCGTGCATCGAGCGGATCATCAACGCGGCCTTCTGGGCGAGCCTGCGGCGCGAGGAGGGGCACTCGCCGAAAATCTCGCTGGCCTTCCTCCCGCCCGCG
>DATCVD010000532.1:0-2341 GCA_036567125.1 Pyrinomonadaceae bacterium
TCGGCGTCGCGCGCGGCGCGGTCGAGATCGTCGCCGGCCGCCATTCGAAGTCGAAGCGGGTGCGCGTCCGCGGCGTCGGAGCAAAGCGGCTGCTCTCGCTCGTCGCCGGCTGAGCGGCGGTTTGCGGCGCGGAAAAAGCGCGTGATATATTCCCGCGCACTCTCAATAAAAACTTCCCGTCCGAGGAATCAGGCCAAATGTCAGGACACTCGAAGTGGCACACTATCAAACACAAGAAGGGCGCGCTCGACGCCAAGCGCGGCAAGGTTTTCACCAAGCTGATTAAAGAGATCACGGTCGCGGCGCGCACGGGCGGCGGCGACCCGGACGCGAACGCCCGTTTACGCAAGGCCGTCTCCGACGCGAAGGGCGCGAACATGCCGAACGACACCATCGCGCGCGCCATCCGGCGGGGGACGGGCGAGGAAGAGGGCGTCAGCTACGAGGAGATCACCTACGAGGGCTACGGGCCGGGCGGCGTCGCCGTGATGGTCGATTCGATGACCGACAACCGCAACCGCACGGTCGCCGAGATCCGCCACATCTTCTCGAAGAACGGCGGCAACCTCGGCACGGCCGGCGCGGTCAACTGGATGTTCGAGAAGAAGGGCTACATCGTCGTCGCGAAGGACGCGAAGCCCGAAGAGGAGCTCTTCGAGATCGTCACCGACGCGGGGGCGGAAGACCTGCGCGACGACGAGGACAACTTCGAGGTCATCACCGCGCCCGACGACTTCGACGGGGTGCTCGAAGCCGTCAAGCGCGCCGGCATCGAGCCGCAGGTGGCCGAGGTCGAGATGGTTCCCAAAGAGTACAAGCGGCTCGAAGGGGCGGAGGCCAAGCAGATGTTGAAGCTGATGGAGTCGCTCGAAGACCACGACGACGTGCAGAAGGTCTCGGCCAACTTCGACATCAGCGAGGCCGACATGGCCGGCGCGTGAGCGGGAGTTTCCGCCGGCGCGGGGAGGGAAGTTTTCCAACCAAGATGATCACAGTCGCCAACCGCATCTACGTGAACCCCGAATACGGCGAAGCCTTCGAGGCCCGCTTCCGCGAGCGCGCGGGGCTGGTCGATCAGATGCCCGGCTTCGTCTCGAACATGGTGCTCCGGCCCGTCAACGAGGGCGACCCCTACGTCGTCTTCACGGTCTGGCAGAGCCGGCAGGACTTTCTCAACTGGGTGCGCTCCGACGCCTTCACGAAAGGCCACGCGCAGTCGGGCACGCTCCCGAAGGACGCCTTCACCGGCCCGAACGTGCTTGAGATGCACGAGGTCGTCACGGACTCCGCGCGCCCCGGCCTCGAACCCGAACCCCGCGGCGGCCCGTTCAGGATGCACGGTTAGGGGCTAGGATTTAGGAGTTAGGATTTAGGAGCTAGTTAAAACAGTTCTTCCTAGCTCCTAGCTCCTAGCCCCTAACTTCTGTTTCTCACATGCTCGTGCTTGGCATCGATCCGGGGAGCGAGACGACGGGCTGGGGCGTCGTCGAGGGCGACGCGCGCCGGTGCAAGCTGGTCGAGTTCGGGACTGTGAAAGCGCCCGCGCGGTGGAGCTTCGCGGCGCGGCTGTTGAAGATCAGCGACGGGATCGAGGCGGTCATCCGCCGCTTCCGGCCGGAAGCGTGCGCGGTCGAGCAGGCTTTCTACGCGGTCAACGTGCAGACGGCGATCAAGCTCGGGCAGGTGCGCGGCGTGATCTTGGTCGCGGCGGAGCGCGCGGGCGTCGAGATCGGGGAGTACGCGCCGCGACTGGTGAAGCAGACGGTGGTCGGCTACGGCGGGGCGGAGAAGCAGCAGGTGCAGGAGATGGTGCGCGTGCTGCTGGCGATGAAGGAAGTGCCGCAGCCGCACGACGCGGCCGACGCGCTCGCCATCGCCATCACGCACCTGCACCACACCTCGCCCGCCGGCCGCGCCGCGCGGGAGACTAAGCGGCCGCCCGCGCGCGTCAAGCTCGAAGCCCTGCTGCGCGAGAACCCGCGCCGCCGCTAACGCAGTGGCCAGTGGCCGGTGGTCGGCGGCCAGTTAAGATTGTCCGCCGCCCGTCGTCAGTTGTTTGAGACTCACAAGCCCGACATCCGCGGCGGAACGCGAAAGCTTACCGGGCGCGAACAACTGACCACCGTTTAAGTGCAACCTCGCTAACTTTTTAACCTCACACTCAGCGAAGGAGGACACCTCATGCCTGTCCGTCTCCGGCGAAGCACACTCGCCTCGACTTCACTCACACTCGTCGCCTCGATTCTCGTCTCAGCCTGCTTGCTGGCCGCGCCCGCGCGGGCGCAGAGGAAGCGGCGCGGCGCGAGCGCCTCCGGCCCGCGCGCGGCGGTCGTGGTTGACG
>DATCVD010000533.1:0-2229 GCA_036567125.1 Pyrinomonadaceae bacterium
CGCCGAGGTCGCGCTGCCCGCGCGGCTCGCGCTCGTGCTCGAAGGCATCGGGGCGGAAGACGCGCGCCGCCTGATGCGCGACATCTTCACGCACTCGGCGCGCGTCCTGACGAACGTCAGGCGCATCCGGCTGGAGTTGGAACAGGAGGGCGCGGGCCGCAGCGTGCCGGCGCTGCTCAGGGAGGTGAGCGCCGAGTCGCGCCTGCTGCTCACGCTGGTCGAGACGGCGGAGCTGCGCGTCGAGCGCGTCACGGACGCGCAGCGCGACACCTTCGACTCGGTCGCCTTTGCGATGGGCCACGAGATGCGGCGCGTCTTCGCCGGGGAACTCACGCGCAACGCCGCGGGCGGGCGGCCGCGCGCGACCGCCGGCCTCGTCATCCGCGCCTGCGGGTTGGTCGAGAACTGCCTCCAGCAGTCGGTCATCACGCTCGCGCAGGAGTTCGACCCGGCCGTCACCGGCGTCGACATTTTCGAGGACTACCGCGAGCGGCGCGAAAGCTCGCTCGCGCTGCGCGCCGAACTCGGCGCGCTGGCCGAGAGCGTCGAGGCCGGCGCGCGCGAGCAGAGCCTGCTCGCCAACGTCTCGGTGCTGCGCCACGTCCGCCGCTTCCGCTACGAGCACATGCACCTGCTCATGTACCGCGACTGGGAGGAGTTCGAGCGGTTCGCCGACGCGCTCGAACAGAATTACGAGTCGGTCGAGGCGTTCGCCCGCCTGCTCCACGCCTTCTCCTGCTACCTGACGACGCTGCACGGGCAGGTGAGCCTGCGCTCGGTGTTGAAGGACGGCTAGCGAGCGAATCAGAATTCACGCTTTCTAATCATGGGGACAAGACGCCCGGCCCGGACGAGAATCCGGGCCGGGCGTCTTCGCTCGCGCGCGAATTGTCGCGCGTTACTTCGCGGCCGCAGCCGCTTGCGGCGCGTTGAGTGCGACGGGCGCGTCGGCCACGGCGTAGGCGAGCACGGCCATCACGGCGACGCAGTGCGCGAGGTCTTGCGGGTCGATCTTGTCGAGCGTGTCGGCGTGCGTGTGGTGGATGTCGAAGTAGCGCGCGGAGTCGACGTTGAGGCCCGCGCCGATGACGCCCTCGCGCATGATGGGGCCGATGTCCGCGCCGCCGCCGTTCGGGCCGATCTGCGAGGCGCGCAGGCCGGCGAGCAGCTTGGCGATCTCTTCGAGGTCGGCGCGCGCCTGCGGCGGGGCCGTGGCGGCGAGGCCGAAGCCCAAGGGGCGGTAGATGCCCGAATCCGTCTCGACGGCGAGGACGTGCTTCGCCAGTTCGGCGCGGTGCGCGTCGCGGTAGCCGTTGCCGCCGCGCAGCCCGTTCTCCTCGTTCGTGTAGAGCACGACGCGCACGGTGCGCCGCGGCCGCAGGTTCAACTCCTTGAGCAGTCTCACCGCCTCCCACGCGGCGACGCAGCCGCCGCCGTCGTCGTGCGCGCCCTGCCCTACGTCCCACGAGTCCAAGTGGCCGCTCAGGAGGACGATCTCGTCGGGCCGCTCCGTGCCGCGCAGGTCGGCGACGACGTTGGCCGACTCGGCGTCGGGCAGGAAGCGCGCGCCCATCCGCAGGCGAAGGCGCGGGCGCTCGCCGCGCCCCTGCATCCGCTGCAACAGCTCCGCGCCCTCGATGGTGATCGCGGCGGCCGGAATCTTGGGCTGGCCTTCGGCGTAGTTCATCGCGCCGGTGTGCGGCGTCTGGAGGCTGACGGGCGTGACCGAGCGGACGAGCGCGGCGACAGCGCCGTGGCGCGCGGCGCGCGACGCGCCCCCGCCGCGGTACTGCACGGTCGCGCCGTAGTTCGTGAACGGCACGTTGTAGACGACGATCTTACCCTTCGCCTCGGCCGCGCGCGCGTCCAGCTCATCGAAGCTGCGGACGACGAGCGCCTCGGCCGTGACGCCCTCCGCCGGCGTGCCGACGCTGTTGCCCAAGCCCAGCACCGAGAGGGCGCGCGCCTCGGGGCTGACGATCTCCAAACTCTCCTCGCCGCGAACCCAGTGCGGGACCATCACGCGCTCGGCGCGCACGTCGTCGAAGCCGTCTCCACGCATCTCGGCGACGGCCCACTCGATGGCGCGCTTCAAACCTTCCGAGCCGCTCAGCCGGTGGCCGATGCGGTCGGTCAGGTACGCGAGCCGCCGGTACGCGCGGTCGCTCGACAGCGCCGCGCCGATGATGCGGCCGGCGCGCTCGCGGTAGTCGTCGGCGTTCAGGCGCG
>DATCVD010000534.1:0-2007 GCA_036567125.1 Pyrinomonadaceae bacterium
GTGCGGACGCGGGCGGTCGCGCCGGCCTCCTCGCCCGGCTCGTAGGTCGCGCGCTCGAAGCGCAGGTCGAGCTTCAGCTCGCGGTCGCGCGGGTAGATGACGGTGTGCGCGCCGCTCGCGTACGAGTCGTCGTAGTTGTTCTCGGGGATGTCGGCCGCGTAGGCGACGACGTTCACGCGGTTCTCGAAGCCGGGCCGGTAGGGGACGACGAGGCGCGCGCGCCCGCCGCCGTCGAGCCGCACGCGCTCGCTGTGGAGCGCGCGGCCGTCGACCACGGCATCGACGACGAGAGGCAGGCCCGGCTCGTCGGAAGCGATCTCGGCAAAGACGGGGTCGCCCGCCGCGTAAATCACCTTGTCGGTCTCGACGCGGACGACGGGCGCGCCCGCGCGCATCCAGAACTCTTCTTCGAGTCGCCCGGCCCGGCCCTCGCGGTCGCGCGCCTCGAAGCGCAGGCGGAGGCTGCGCCGCTTCGTCTCACCAGTCTCGCCGCGCGGCACGACCGGCCCCGCCACTTTCGCCACGCCGTAGCGGTTCGTTTTAACCGTGCGGAGCGGCGCGGCCGATTCGTCGCCTGCGCGGCGCGGGGCGAAGACCTCGGCTTCGCCGCTGACCCTGACCTCGCACTCGGCGGGCGTGCCGTCCGGGTAGTAGGTCGAGACGTAGAGCGCGAGCGGCAGCCCCTCGGCCTGCGCGTAGCCGCCCTCGGTGACGTAGAGGTGGACGGGGTCGCGCGAGACGCGCAGCGTGAAGCGGCGCTGCTCCGTGCGGTTCGTCGTCGGGTCGGTGACGTAGGCCGCGTAGCCCGCGTCCGCGAAGCGCAGCCACGACTCCTCGCCGAGCCGCTTGAACTCGTCGGCGAGGCTCAGGCGGACGCGGAAGCGGCCCGACTCGTCGAACTCGCCCTCGTGCTTCGCGCCCTCCCGCACGTCGTACTTCTGCTCCTTGTAGTTCCACCGGCGCTCGGTCTCGCGCACGACGCGCACGCGCGCGCGCCTGACCGGCTGGCCGAACAGGTAGTCCGCTTTGATTTCGACGAGCGCACTCTGGCCGGGCAGGTAGTACGGCCGGTCGGGTTGGGCCGCGACCGCGAAGTTCGGCAGCTCGTAGCGGCTGACGCGCACCGAGGCCGCGCCCTCCTCGTCCTCGTACTTCTCGTTATCGACCTCGACGCGGACGAGGTAGCTGCCGAGGCGCGCGCCTTCGGGGATCGGCCAGTCGACGCTGGCGACGCCGAACCGCGAGGTCTTCAACGGCGCGCGGAAGACGGTCTCGTTCTCCTCGTCCTCGATTTCGAGGACGGCGTCGAGGCCGGCGACGGCGCGGCGCGCGGAGTCGAGCACGAGGGCGCGCGCGTGCAAGGTCTGGCCCGGCTGGTAGAGCGGCTTGTCGGTCGTGATGAGGAACTGCAAGGAGTGGTCGAGATCAAGCTCTTGGCTCGCCTCCTGCTCGAAGTCGCCGCGGCGGGCCGTGACGGTGATGTCGCAGTCGTCGTCCTCGACGCTCGCGGGAAGCTTGAAGTCGAGCGTCGCGTTGCCGTCCGAGTCGGTCACGGCCTCGGCCGCGAGTTCCGGCTGCTTCCCGTCGTCGAACTCCACCTTGCCCGTCACCCGGACTCCGCCGACGGGCTGGCCGCTGACCGGGTGCACGGCGCGCACGCGGACGCGCAAGGGCTGGCCCTCGCGCGGCTTCCGCGGCGCGGCCACGCGCAGTTCGAACAGATCGGGCTCTCGTTGCAGCCAAGATGCCTGTGTCGCCGAGATCGGGAGGAACGGCCGAAGCTGGCGCCTCCTCGCCACGCGGAGCCGCCACCTCATGGACTTCGAGCCGCTAAAGCATGCTTGCGCCCAAGCCGACATCGTTGTCAGCGACCGCCGCTTGCCGCGCACCTGCGTTCCACGCTGGCTGAAAGCGGATCGCGCATTCCTTGCAGGTACCGGCGGGCTGGCGATCACTCTCGGTGAACGACCGCGCGTCGTAACTGTGCGGGATCGGGTGGGAAGTCAC
>DATCVD010000535.1:0-5318 GCA_036567125.1 Pyrinomonadaceae bacterium
ATGGCCGCGGCCGACTCGGCGGGCGACGGCTCGGTCGTCGTCGTGCTCGACGCGACGGCCGGGACGAACGTGCCGCCGAGCCTGATCCGGTAAGAGCCTTCGGCGTCGTTGGGCGTGCGCGCCTGCACGCGCAGCACAAGCTGTTCGGCGCGGCGCAGGAAGACGGTGCGCGAGACGGCCGAGCCTAGCCCGGCGAAGAGCGTCACCTTCGCCAGCGGCCGCAAGGTGGCGGCCGCGAACAGATCGACCTCGCCTTCGAGGTTGCTGCCCTCGACCGTCAACTCCAGATCGCCCTGCTGCGCGCCGAACGTGTAGAAGTGGCGCGTGCGCCGCGAGTCGCCCACGTCGCGCGGCGCGATGCGGCCCGTGATCTCGGCGGTGAGCGCGGGCGTCGGCTGCTCCGGGTCTGACGACTGCGCGGCCGCGCAGACGGCGAGCAACGCGAGCAGCAACGCGAGCGCGACGACTCGCCGCGCCGCCGACTCCTTCTTTCTCTCGTTTCGACTCATGGAATGGGGCCGCCCGACGGTGTGACGGCTGAGAGTGTAACAGCCGCCCCGCGCCCCAACAAACTCGACGCGGGGGCCGGGATCATCGCGCGCGAAAGAAGTAAGGCCCGCGCGTTGATAGAGACGCGCGGGCCGGCGAAACAGGAAAAGGGCCGGGGCACTTGAAAGCGAATGCCCCGACCCTCGAAATCAACATGGGGATGGAGAGACTCGAACTCTCACGGGTTGCCCCACACGCCCCTCAAACGTGCGCGTCTACCAGTTCCGCCACATCCCCGTAACCTGCAAAGATCGTAACGCCACCGCGAAGCCAGTCTTGGATTCAGACGACCGCCGCGCGGTTGCAACCGACGAACCTATTTCTGACCTTCGGGCGAGGCCGACTGCTGCGGCGTCGCGGCCGTGCCCGCTGGCGACGCGGCCGGGCTGTCGGTGGGCGCGGTCGCGGGCGACGGGCCGGGCGTTGCCGTCGCGGTCGGTGCGGGCGCGTCGGGTTCGTCGACCGACTGCAAGACCGAGCGCGCGCCGGTGAAGTAGGGCAGCGAGAGCGCGAGCGCCGTCAGCATGAAGAGGGCGGCCGCGCCGATGGTGATCTTGGCGAGCAGCGTCTGCGTGCCGCGCGGGCCGAAGGCCGTGCTGGAGACGGAACTCGTAAAGAGCGCGCCGGCGTCGGCCTTGCCCGGCTGAAGCAGCACGGCGACGACGAGCACGAGGCACGACAGGATGAACAGCGTGTAGAGAAAGTAGATCAAGAGTCCGACCTCAAGAATTCGGTAAAGCTTGGCCCGCCCGCGTCAGCGGTCGTAGTTGACGATCCCGGCGAACGTCTCGGCGTCGAGGCTCGCCCCGCCGACGAGTGCGCCGTCAACGTCCTCCTTCCGCATCAGCCCCGCGATGTTGTCGGGTTTGACCGAGCCGCCGTAGAGGATTCGGGTCGCGCCGGCCAGCTCCGCCGAGTACCTGTCCGCTAAAACGCGCCGGATGAAGGCGTGCATCTGTTGCGCCTCGTCCGGCGTCGCGGTGTGGCCCGTGCCGATGGCCCAGACCGGCTCGTAGGCGATGATGATACGGGCCAGATCACTCGATGTCAAACCGCGCAGACCGCCCTCAACCTGCCCGCGCACAACGCTTTCGGCGTTCCCGGCCTCGCGCTGCTCAAGGGTCTCGCCGACGCAGAAGATGACGGCGAGATCGGCCGCCAGACCGGCCTGAACCTTGCGGTTCACCATCGCGTCGGTCTCGGAATAGTAGTGCCGCCGCTCCGAATGGCCGACGATGACGTGCGACGCGCCCGCGTCCTTCAGCATGTCGGCCGCGACCTCGCCCGTGTGCGCCCCGTGCTTCGACTCGGTCGAACAATTCTGCCCCGCGACCCGCACGTTCGACCCTTCCAGACGATCAGCCACCGACTTGAGCGCCGTGAAGACCGGCGCGATGACGACCTCGCAGTGGTTCGCGTTCGAGACGAGCGGGCGCAAAGCGATGGCCGTGGCGACCGAGTCGCCGACCAGCTTGTACATCTTCCAGTTTCCCGCGATGACAGGCTTACGCATGATTAGCCGTTAGCTGTTAGCCGTTAGCTGTTAGCCGGAAGTAATCAGTCTCCGCCCCGGACGTGGTTTTTGGTTTTGCTAGTAGCTAACCGCTAACAGCTAATAGCTATCTGTCGTTGAGCGCCGCGACGCCGGGCAGCTCTTCGCCCGCGAGGAATTCGAGGGTCGCGCCGCCGCCGGTCGAGATGTGCGTGATGCGCTCGGCCACCCCGGCGTCGTTGACGGCCGCGACCGAGTCGCCGCCGCCGACGATGACGGTCGCGCCGCGATCCGCCGCCTGCGCGACGGCGCGCGCGACGCCGACCGTGCCCGCGTCGAAGCCGAGTTCTTTCTCCTCGAAGATGCCCATCGGGCCGTTCCAGATGACGGTCTGCGCGCCTTCGAGCGCGCGCGCGAAGTGCGCGACCGTCTCCGCGCCGATGTCCACGCCGACGAGGCCCGCGTTGGTGAACTCCACGGGGATCGTCCGCTTCGACTTCAGGGGATCGAAGCTGTCGACGACGACGTGATCGGTCGGGAGCAGCAGCTCGACGCCCGCCTCCTTCGCCCGCTCGGCGATCTCGGTCGCCGTCTGCATCTTGTCGTCTTCGACCAGAGACTTCCCGACCGTGAAGCCCTGCGCCTTGAAGAACGTGTAGGCCATCGCGCCGCCGACGAGCAGCTTGTCCACCTTGCGATTGATGAGCGCCTCGATGATCGGAATCTTGTCCGACACCTTCGCGCCGCCGAGGATGGCGACGAACGGGTGCGCCGGGTCGCGGATGACCCGGCCGAGGTATTCCAGCTCCTTCTCCATCAGCAGCCCCGCCGCCGACCGGCTCACGAACTTCGTGATGCCGGCCGTCGAGGCGTGCGCGCGGTGCGCCGCGCCGAAGGCGTCGTTGACGTAGAGGTCGCACAGGCCGGCGAGCTCGCGCGCGAACGCCTCGTCGTTCTCCTCCTCCTCCCGGTGGAAGCGCAGGTTTTCGAGCAGCAGCACGTCGCGGTCTTTGAGCGCGCCGACTTTCTCTTGGGCCGCCGCGCCGACGCAGTCCTCGGCGAACGCGACGGGCTGGCCGATGAGTGCCTGCAAGTGCTCCGCGACGGGCCGCAGGGAGTACTTCTCCACGCGCTCGCCCTTCGGCCGCCCCAAGTGCGACGCGAGGATGATGCGCGCGCCCTGCTCGATGGCGTGCTTGACGGTCGGCAGCGACGCCGTGATCCGCGTGTCCTCCTCGACGCGCCCGCCCTTGATCGGCACGTTGTAGTCCACGCGCACGAACACGCGCTGGCCCTGCAAATCGAGGTCTCGGATGGATAGTTTGTTCATCGGAAGCCGTAAATCGTAAATCGTGAACCGTAAATCGTGAATCGAAGCTGTTAGCTGTTAGCTGTTAGCTGTTAGCAAAACAGGAGAAGATAGTTTCCGCATTGGGCCGACGGCCTTTTTCTTCCGCTTCTTCTTCGGGCTAACAGCTAACAGCCAACAACTAATCGCCGCTTTCTCTGTTCACGATTTACGACTCACGATTTACGGCCGTTCACAGTCCCCTCTGCCCGATCAGCTTGACGAGGTCGCGGACGCGGCAGGAGTAGCCCCACTCGTTGTCGTACCACGAGAGGACTTTGACGAGGTTGCCGCCGATGACTTTGGTGTAGTCGGCGTCCACGATTGACGAGTTCGCGTTCTTGCGGAAGTCGACGGAGACGAGCGGCTCCTCGGAGAAGGCGAGGATGCCTTGCAGCTCCTCGTTGGCCGCGTTCTTGAGCGCGGTGTTGACCTCCTCGGTCGTCACCTCGCGCTCGACCTCCATCACCACGTCGACGAGCGAGACGTTCGGCGTCGGGACGCGAACGCTGATGCCGTCGAACTTGCCCTTGAGTTCCGGCAGCACGAGCGCGACGGCTTTGGCCGCGCCCGTCGAGGTCGGGATCATCGAGAGCGCGGCGGCGCGCGCGCGGCGCATGTCCTTGTGCGGCAGATCGAGGAGCTGCTGGTCGTTCGTGTAGGAGTGGATGGTCGTCATCTGCGCGGAGCGGATGCGGAAGTTCTGGTGGATCACTTTGGCGACGGGCGCGAGGCAGTTGGTCGTGCACGAGGCGTTCGAGATGATGTGGTGCGACGCGGGATCGTACTTGTCGTCGTTGACGCCGAGGACGATGGTGATGTCCTCGTTCTTGGCGGGCGCGCTGATGATCACCTTCTTGACCGTGCCGCGCAGGTGCTTGCGCGCGTCCTCGGCGTTCGTGAAGCGGCCCGTCGATTCGATGACCACCTCGGCCCCGACCGACTCCCAAGGGATCACCGCGGGGTCTTTCTCGGAGAAGACGCGGAACTCGTCCGCGCCGACCCGGATGCCGTTCTCGGTGGCGGCGATCTCCTCTTCGAGGTTGCCGAGCACGGAGTCGTACTTCAGGAGGTGCGCGAGCGTCTTCGTGTCGGTGATGTCGTTGACGGCGACGAAGTCGATGTCCGCGTCGCCGATCGCGGTGCGCAGGATGTTGCGGCCGATGCGGCCGAAGCCGTTGATGCCAACCTTGACTGCCATTGGGGTCTCTGTTGCCTCCTCGCCGTCCGTGTTAGTCGCCCGCGCCGGCCCCGCCCGGCGAGCGGCCGCGCACACCTCCGCGCCGCCGTTCACCTGACGCGCCCTTCACGCGAAAATCTGTCTGACGGATAAGACCTGCAAGATTATTCGCGGCGGGCGACGGGTGTCAAGGAAGGTGCGCGGCCGGCGGCAATTAACATTGCGCGCGCCGCGGCCCGACAATCACGCCTAAGTTGTAACCATTGTTAATCTAAAAGCGTCTCAGACGTTGATCCAGTGAGCCGGCCGCACGTCGCGTCCCGAAAGCGGAATCGCCGATCCCGGTTTTGCGACTCGCACGGCCCGCCGCGTGCGGGTTATCATCCGTTTTCCGGCCTTGCCGGCGGTACTCGGCCCCGGCCCCGGCGTTGCAACGTCGGGGCTATTTTGAAACACGCGCCGCGGGGGCGTCGTAGTAAGGGACTGGCCGCCGGGCTTGAATTTCGTAGAGTTTAGCCGACCCGAAGCGTCGTCCTTTCGACAAGTTTTTCAGAGGAGTTTCCCGGTTTGATGTTCAGCACAGATCAGAAGCGCATCATCTCGCTGGCAGCCGCGCTGCTGCTCGGCTTCAACTCGTCGGCGCTCGCCGCGGCCTCCCCGCAGGGGCAGGACGCCACGCGGCAACTGCGCGACGGCGACGTGCAGGAGATCGCGTCGCTCACGCAGCAGCCGCGCCCGACGCCCGTCCC
>DATCVD010000536.1:0-3294 GCA_036567125.1 Pyrinomonadaceae bacterium
CTCTGCCGCGCGAGTTCCCCGCGCGGCAGAGTCCCCGCGGCCCGTCGCGTTGGACACGCGCGGGAGGGCTGTGTCAGAATCCGCGCACACTTAAAACCCAAACATTCGAGAGGAAATTTATGGCAGAGAACGAGAACGCCATCGGCGCGGCCGCGGGCGCGGGCGGCGAGGCGACCGGCGAGACGGGCGGCGAGGCGGCCGGCGGCGGCGAAGCGGCGGCGGCGACCGAGGAGATCACCTACCACGCCGTCGAGAAGGACGGGCAGGTGTCGGCCATCTGGGAGATGCAGGGCCGCAAGCACCTCCGCACCATCGACCCCCGCTCCCGCCAAGGGCAGGAAATCCTCCGGCTCTACACGGCGGAGAACCAGTAAGAGCCGCGAGTCGTGAATCGTAAATCGTAAATAGGCGAGAATCGCTTGAGTCTGTCCGCGGCTAGCGATTCAGGCCCGGCGGCCTTCTAACTGTTCACGATTTACGATTCACGATTCACGACGTTCCTCGGCTCGCCCCTGACGAACGCCTCGATGTTGTCGATTGTCTGATCGGCGAGCGCCTGCATCGCGCCGCGGCTGGCCCACGCGACGTGCGGCGTGACGACGAGGTTCGGCACGTCGGCCGCGAGCAGCACGTTGCCATCGCGCGGCGGCTCGTTGCTCAGCACGTCCACGCCGGCCCCGGCGATCCGGCCTTCGCGCAGCGCGCGCGCGAGCGCCGCCTCGTCCACCACCCCGCCCCGCGCGCAGTTGATTAAGAGCGCGTCCCGCCTCATCAGACGCAGCTCGCGCTCGCCCACCAAGTGGCGCGTCCGGTCGTTAAGCGGCGCGTGCAGCGTGACCACGTCCGACTCTCTCAACAACTCATCGAAGTCAGTTCTTCCTTCGCGCACCGCCCCCGCGCCCTTGTGCTCGCCGACGAGCACGCGCATCCCGAAGCGCCGCGCCAGCTCCGCCGTCGCGCGCCCCAACGCGCCGTAGCCGACGACGCCCATCGTGCTCTCGTGTAAATCTTTGATCGGGTGCGTCAGCAGGCAGAACTGCCTGCTCTCGGCCCACCGGCCCCGCCCCACGTCTCCGACGTAAGCCAACAGGTTGCGCCTGAGCGCGAGCGCGAGCATCAGGACGTGCTCCGCGACCGAGTGCACCGCGTAGCCGCGCACGTTCGCGACCGCGACGCCGCGCCGCCGGCACGCCGCGAGGTCGATCCGGTCGACGCCCGTCGCCGCCACCGCGATGAGCCTCAGGTCGGGCAACTCGGCAAGCTCCGCCTCGCCCACCGACAGCTTGTTGGCGATGAGCACCGTCGCGCCGCGCAACCGCTCGACCGACTGCTCCTGCCGCGACTCCGCGTACTCGACCCACTCGTGCGCGAACGCGGGCCGGCGGAACTCCGCGTCAACCGACCCGCGTTCGAGGAAAACGATTCTCTCCATAGGCGAACCCACCGGCCGCGCGAGGCGGCCCGACTTACCGGGGCGGAACGTCCGCCCCGCGCGCGCCGGGCGAGCCGGCCGGGCGCGCGGGCCGGCCGGCGGCGGGCGGCGTTTAAAGAAACTGGGTTTGAATGAACCCCCACACGACGACGGCCGTGCCGGCGATCTCGCCCGCGATGAGCGCGTACATGAACCAAGTCGTCGTGAAGTTTCGTTCGGCGAAGATGTTCTCGGTGTCGTCGCGCAGGCCGTGCGCGGCGTAGCCGGCGATGGTCAGCGCGAAGAAGGCGAGCGGCACGCCCGCGGCCGCCAGTTGCACGCGCTCCGGGTAGGGGCTGTACTCCACGAGCTTGGCGATGACGAGCGCCGCGAAGCTGTAGAGCAGCGCGGCGCGGTGCGCGACGTCAACGTAGACGGGCGCGCGGTGCGCGGGCGAGCGCATGATGCGGCGATACTTCAAGACGCCGAGCAGCATCCCCGCCAGCAGGAAGAGGCCGGAGGCCGCGAGGCTGATCTTGACGGCGAGACTCATCGCGTTTACGCCCTCAGCGCAGGAACGGCACGAGGAGCCGCACGAGCACGACGATGACGACGACGCCGACCACGTCGAGCAGCAGCCCGTAGCGGATCATGCGCGGGAGCGGGACGTAGCCGGAGCCGTAGACGATGGCGTTGCAGGGCGTGGAGACCGGCAGCATGAAGCCGAGGCTCGCGCCCATCGTCGCGCCGAGCGCGGGTTCGAGCGGGTCTGCGCCCGCGGCCTTCGCGATCGCGATCACGACGGGCACGACCATGTTCGCCGAGGCCGTGTTCGAGGTCGCCTCCGACGTGAGCGTCGCGACCAGCGTCGAGGCGAAGAGCAGGCCGAGGCCGGAGCCGATGGGCAGGTAGCCGGTCAGGCCGCGACCGATTGACTCGGCCAGCCCGGTCTGGAACGAGAGCACGCCGAGCGCGAAGCCGCCGCCGTAGAGCAGGACGACGCCCCAGTCGATCTTGACCGCCTCGTCCCAAGTGATCGCGCGCTCGCCCCTCCGGTCGCCCGGCAGCAGGAACAGCAGCGACGCGCCGACGACCGCCGCCACCGCCTCGGGCACGCTCCGGTTGATCGCCTGATAGGCCGCGCTCTGGTCGCCCGCGACGAGCGCGACGAGGCCCGGCACGACCCACAGCGCGACCGTCGCCGCGAACGCGACGAGCGTCGACTTCTGCCCGCGCGTCCACGCGCCCAAACGCTCGCGCTCGCGGCGGAGCATCTCCGCGCTGCCTTCGATCTCACGCACGCCCGCCTTGCACAGCGCGTTCAGGTAGAAGCCGAGCCAGAGGTAGAGGACGACGACGACGGGCACGCCGATCATCGCCCACTTGAAGAAGGGGAACTCCACCCCCGTCAGTTGGCGGATGAAGCCGAGGCCGATGACGTTCGGCGGCGTGCCGATGGGCGTCGCCAGCCCGCCGATGGAGGCGGCGAACGCGGTCATCAGCATCAGCCCCGTCGCGTACTTGCGGCTGATCGGTTGCCCGCCCTCGCGCTCGCTGTCGAACAGGAACGCGAGGATCGCCATGCCGATGGCGAACATCATCGCGGTCGTCGCGGTGTTCGAGATCCACGCCGAGATGAAGGCCGTCACCGCGCCGAAGGCGAACAGGATGCGGCCGGGCCGCGCGCCGATGAAGCGGAGCGAGAGGACGCCGAAGGCGAGGCGGCGGTCGAGGCGGTGCAAAAAGATCGCGCGCGCGATGATGAACGAGCCGATGAAGAGGAACATCAGCGGGTCGGCGAACGGCGCGAACACGTCGCGCGCGGGCGCGACCCGCAGCACGACGCACGCGGCCGCGCCGAGCAAGGCGGTTGCCGGCAGCGG
>DATCVD010000537.1:0-2788 GCA_036567125.1 Pyrinomonadaceae bacterium
CCGCGAACGTCATCCTCGTCGCGCTCGGCGTCGCGCTGCTGCTCGTCGGCCGGCGCGCGATGGAGTTGCCGCCGGGGACGGTCTCGATCTGGCAGTTCGTCAAGCTGGCCTTCGCGCAGTGTGCGCTCGTGGCCGCGGCCGGCTGCGTCGCGTGGCGCGCGCCTTCGTCGCGGCGCACGCTCTTCGTCGTCCTCGTCTTCGCCGCGCTCTTCCGCCTCTGGCCGCTCGCGGCCGCGCCGCGCCTCTCCGACGACATCTACCGCTACGTCTGGGACGGGCGCGTGCAGGCCGCAGGCGTAAACCCGTACCGCTACATCCCGGCTGAAGAACCGCTCGCGCACCTGCGCGACGAGGCGATCTACACGAAGATCAACCGGCGCGACTACGCTCCGACCATCTACCCGCCGCTCGCGCAGATGATCTTCCTCGCGACGACGCGCGCGAGCGAGTCGGTCGCGTGGATGAAGCTGACGATGGTCGCCTTCGAGGCCGCGGCCGTGTGGGCCGTCGTCTGGCTGCTCGCGTCGTACGGGCTGCCGCGGCAGCGCGTCGTGCTGTTCGCGTGGCACCCGCTCGCGGTCTGGGAGATCGCGGGGAGCGGCCACTTGGACGCCGTGATGATCTGCTTCGTCTGCCTCGCCCTCGTCGCGCGGCGGCGCGGCCGGGAGGGCGCGGCCGGCGCGCTGCTGGCGTGCGCCGCGCTCGTCAAGTTCTACCCCGTCGTGCTCGCGCCCGCGCTCTACCGGCGCTGGGGCTGGCGAATGCCGGCCGCCTTCGCCGCCGTCTTCGCCGCGGCTTACGTGCCGTACCTGTCGGTCGGACTGCGCAGGGTTGTCGGCTTTCTGCCCGACTACACGAACGAGGAGGGATTGCAGAACGGGGTCAGGTTTTTTATCTTGACGCTCGCCCGCAAAACTTTCGGCGACGGGCTGCCGAGTTGGGCCTACGCCGTCTTCGCCCTCGCCGCGCTCGGCGCGCTCGCGCTGTGGGCACTGTGGCGCAAGGACGAAGGCGGACTCGATGAAAGTATTTCTGACGAGCGCGACAAGGTGACAGGCGACTCGGCCGCGCGATCTTTCGTCAAGCGCGGTTTCGCCGGGCGCGGTTTCGTCGAGCGCGCTTACGTGTTGGCGACGGCGTTCACCGTGCTGCTCTCGCCGCGCTACTCGTGGTACTTCGTCTGGCTCGTGCCGTTCATGCCGCTCGTCCGATTCGCGCTCGTCGCGCCGGTCTTCTACCTGACGGCCGCGAGCTTCGTGCTCTACCGCTCGTGGATCGGCGACCGGCCGGAGCACATGTTCGCCTACGGCCTCGTCATGTACCTGCCGTTCGCCGCCGTCTGCCTCGCGGCGTGGCTGGCGGCGCGGTGGCAGCGGCGCGGCGCGCGGCGGCCGGTCGAAAGTTTTGCCGAGTGAGTTTTCGTCGCCGGCGATTCGTTAACGGAAGCGGAGGTTTGAGGAGCTTTGTTCAACAGATCCAACACAGGCAGGCGCGCGCTCGTGACGGGCGGCGCGGGGCTGATCGGGTCGCACGTCACGGACTTACTCA
The DNA here is from genome assembly GCA_036567125.1 of Pyrinomonadaceae bacterium. GTDB lineage: Bacteria > Acidobacteriota > Blastocatellia > Pyrinomonadales > Pyrinomonadaceae > JAIVGV01. Next base: position 1,549 of record DATCVD010000537.1, read on the forward strand.
TCGGCGAGGGCTGGTCGGTGCGCGTGCTCGACAACCTTGAGCCGAACACGCACCGCGAGGGCAAGCCCGCGTGGGTCAACGAGCGCGCCGAGTTCCTGCGCGGCGACGTGCGCGACCGAGAGACGGTGAAGGCGGCGCTCGCCGACGTTGACGTGGTCTTCCACCAAGCGGCCTACGGCGGCTACATGCCGGAGATCGCAAAATACGTCCACGTCAACAGCTACGGCACGGCGCTGCTGCTCGAAACGATCCGCGACGAAAACCTGCCCGTCCGGAAAGTCGTCGTCGCCTCCTCGCAGGCCGTTTACAGCGAGGGGGCCGGGCGGTGCGACGGGCACGGGATAGTCTTCCCGGCGGTGCGCCCCGTCGGGCAACTGCGCGCGGGCGACTTCTCCGTGCACTGCCCCGTTTGCGACCGGCCGACCGAGTCAGTGCCGACGCCGGAGCGCGCGCCCGTCGGCGGCGAGACCGTCTACGCGCTCTCGAAGGTCGATCAGGAAAGGCTCGTGCTGATGTGGGGGCGGCAGACCGGCGTGCCGACGGTCGCCCTGCGCTACTCCTGCACCTACGGCCCGCGCCAGTCGATCTTCAACCCGTACACCGGCGTCATCGCCATCTTCTGCACGCGGCTCTTAAACGATCAGCCGCCCGTGCTCTACGAGGACGGCGAGCAGACGCGCGACTTCTCCTACGTCGAAGACATCGCGCGCGCGAACCTGCTCGCGGCGACGACCGACAAACTCGACGGCCTGCCCGTCAACGTCGGGAGCGGCGAGGCGACGACGATCCGCCGCGTCGCCGAACTCGTCTCCGACGCCCTGAACGTGAAACTCGCGCCGGTCGCGCGCGGCGAGTTCCGCCCCGGCGAGATGCGCCACCTCACCTCAGACACCGCGCTCGCGCGCTCGGCCGGCTACGCGCCGCGCGTCCCGCTCGCCGACGGCATCGCGCGCTACATCGAATGGATCCGCGGCCGGATGGACGTGCGCGACTACTTCGCCGCCGCCGAGCGAGGCCTTCGCGCGAAGGGCATCGTGCACAGCGTCGCTGCCGACGAGCGGGGCGCGGAGGCGCAGGCGTGAAGGTCTCGGTCGTCATCCCCGCCCTGAACGAGGAGGAGCCGATCGGCGACGTGGTGCGCGCGATCCCGCGCGAGATCGCCTCGGAGGTGATCGTCGTCGATAACGGGAGCACGGACGGGACGGCGGAGGCGGCGCGCGCGGCCGGCGCGCGGGTCGTC
>DATCVD010000538.1:0-7725 GCA_036567125.1 Pyrinomonadaceae bacterium
GCCGAGACTCTGGCGCGCGTCGGCGGCGTCTCCGCGGGCGCGGGCCTGAGGCTCGACGCGGCCGCCGCGCTCGAAGCCGATCTGAAATTAGACTCGCTCGGACGCGTCGAGTTGTTGAGCGCGCTCGAAGACCGCTACCAGATCGAGATCGACGAGTCGAAGTTTACGGCCGCGACGACCGTCGGCGACATCGAGCGGGTGGTGCGCGAGGGCGCGCGCGAGGACGCGACGGCGCGGCCCTACCCGCGCACGCGCTGGTCGCAAAGCCGGCCGTTCACTTGGCTGCGCGTCGCCTTCCTCTACGCGGTCGCGCTGCCGCTCGTCTGGTGGATGGCGCGGCCGCGCACCCGCGGGCGCGAACATTTGCGCGCGCTGCGCGGCCCCGCGCTCTTCGTCTGCAACCACGTCACGCGCGCCGATCAGGCGCTCGTGCTCTGGGCGCTCGCGGGCCGCCACCGGCACCGGCTCGCCATCGCGATGGAGGGCGAGCTGCTGCGCGACTGGCGGCACGCGCCGCCGGGCACTCCGCTCTTCAAGCGACTTCAGGAGCTGGGGCAGTACGCGCTCGTCGTCGCCTGCTTCAACGTCTTCCCGCTCCCCAAGCGGAGCGGCTTCCGGCGCAGCTTCGCCTTCGCGGGCGAGTCGGTCGAGCGCGGCTACTCGGTGCTCGTCTTCCCCGAAGGCAGGCGGTCGCCCGACGGCCGGCTGCAACCGTTCATGGCCGGCGCGGGATTGCTCGCCACACGACTCGGCGTGCCCGTCGTGCCCGTCCACCTCGGCGGCCTCGGGCGACTGAAACGGGAAGACCGCTACTTCGCCGCGCCCGGCGAGGTGACGCTCACCGTCGGCGAACCCGTAGTCTTCCCGCGCGACGAGACGGCCGCGCGCGCGGCCGCGGAGCTTGAGCGCCGCGTCGCCGCTCTCGCTTCTTGACGGGATTGGGCGGGAGGCGGCCGCGACTTTCGTGAGCGAGAGGTTTCAGTTCGGCGTCGGGGAAGACGAGGCGGGCGCGCGGCTCGATCACTTTCTCGCCGCGCGGCTGCCGGGCCTGAGCCGGATGCGGATCGCCTCGCTCGTCGCGGCCGGCGCGTGCACGGTCAACGGCGCGGCCGCGCACCCCGGCCGCAAGCTGCGCGACGGCGATTCGGTCGGGATCACTTTCGACGAGGACGCGGCCGGCGGCGCGATGACGCCGGAGCCGATCCCGCTCAACATCCTGCACGAGGACGCGGACTTGCTCGTCGTGGACAAGCCGGCCGGGATGCTCGTCCACCCGACGCGCTCCGTCAAATCCGGCACGCTCGCCAACGCGCTCACCTACCACCTGAACCGCGACTCGCGAACGCTCGTCCGCCCCGGCCTCCCGCACCGCCTCGACCGCGCGACATCGGGGTTGATGGTCGTCGCCAAAAACCAGCGCGCGCTCGCCGCGCTGTCGCGCCACTTCCACCGCCGCCTCGTCGAGAAGCGTTACCTCGCGCTCGTCCACGGCCGCGTCGGCGCGGACGAGTTGACGATCAGCGCTCCCGTCGGGCGCGTCGAGGAGGGGTGGCCGAAGTGGCGCGTGACCGAAGGCGGGCGGGCGGCGGAGTCGAGGCTGCGCGTCGTCGAGCGGCGCGCGTCGCGGACGCTCGTCGAACTCGAACCGGTGACGGGGCGGACGAACCAGTTGCGCATCCACTGCGCGCACGCCGGCCACCCCGTGGTCGGAGACGGTTGGTACGGCTCGACGGTTGAGGCGCGCCTCTGCCTGCACGCGGCGCGGCTCGCCTTCAACCACCCGTCGGGCGGCGCGCGGGTGGAGTTCGCCTCCGCGCTGCCCGCGGAGATCGCGTCGCTGCTCGAATCGACGGGCTGAGGCCGCGCGCCGGTCGGGCGAGTTGCCGGGTCGGGTCGCGCGGCTCAAGGAGACGCCCGGCGTCCCGCGCGCGCCGAACGTTAACGGAAGAACAGGCGCGCGGCCGCCCCGCCCCGCCGCGCCCGCTCGGTCTCCTCGATGTAGCGGAGCTGCGCGCCGTACAGGTCTCCGTGACGCGCCGGCGAGTAGGTCAGGTACAGCTGCCGCCGGAGGCGGTTCGATCTGTTGACGCCGCTGCGGTGCGGCGTCAGGCAGTCGAAGACGACGACGTCGCCCGGCTCGGTCTGCAACACCTCGCCGCCGCCGTGATCGATCCGGCGCGCCTCCGCGTCGCTCATGTAGCGCAACTCGCCCGCGGCCGAGAGCAGCCGGTCGTGGTAGCCGGGGAAGAATTCGACGCCGCCGTTCTCGGCGTCCGCGCCGTCAATCGCCACGATGACGTTGACCAGCTCGCGCGGGAACGTCTGCCACGACGAGTAGTCCTGATGCATCTCGTAGCCGGCCGCGCCCGGCATCTTGTAGATGAGCTTGTCCTTGAACAGCCGCACGGCCTCGCCGCAGAGTGCGCCGAGCGGCCGCAGGAGGCGCTCGTCCCGCGCCAGCGACGCGAAGACCGGCGAGATGTCTACCACGGGGCTGAGGCGGTCGACCACCGCCAAGCCCGCCGGGCCGCGGTACAAGACCGTGCGCCAGTTGTCCTCGTGCGCGAGTCCGAGCCTGAGCAGCCGCCTGCTCTCGGCCCCCCACGCCGCGACCTCGCCCGCGCCGAAGACGCCGCGCAAAGCCAGATAGCCCTTGCTACGGTAGCCGTCGATCTGCGTGGCGTCGATACGGTTCTTCATCTTCGGGAAGGAAGACGCCCTCAATCGGGTGTGTTCGTCGTCGGAGATTCTTTACCCGCGGAACCGAATGGCAGACCTTGTCGTCCGGCGAGCTAGCTACACGGCACGCGCGGCGGGCGTCAGTATGGCGCGCTGATTCGGCGCGTTACGCAAGAGGGCGAGCCGCGCCGGGCGACTAGGCTCCGGCGCGGCTCGCTTTGCTGATCGGCGTGCGGCCGCGTTAGGCCGTGGCGGCGCGCTCTTCGGGCTTCCAGCGCAGCACCGGTTTGCGGGCGGCGGCGGCCTCGTCGAGGCGGCCGATGCGGGTGGTGTGCGGGGCGTTGCGGACGAGGTCGGGGTCGGCCTCGGCCTCGCGCGCGATCTCGCGCATCGCCTCGACGAACTGCTCTATCTCCTGACGGCCGACCGACTCGGTCGGCTCGATCAGCATCGCGCCCTGCACGATCAGCGGGAAGTAGATCGTCATCGGGTGGAAGCCGTAGTCGATCAGGCGCTTGGCGATGTCGAGCGTGTTGACCCCCTTGCGGCCCTGCCGCTTGTCCGTGAAGACGACCTCGTGCATCGGCGGCGCGTCGAAGGGCTTCTCGTAGTCCGACGTCAGGCCGTGCGCGATGACGCGGGCGTTCAGGACGGCCGCCTCGGTCGCGTCGCGCAGGCCGTCGGGGCCGTGCGTGAGGATGTAGGCGAGGGCGCGCAGGTGCATCCCGAAGTTGCCGAAGAAGGCTTTGACGCGGCCGACGGACTGCGGCTGATCGTAATCGAGTTTGTAGCTCGCGTTTCCGATCTCCGCGCCCTGCGCGACGACGCGCGGGACGGGGAGGAACGGTTCGAGTTCGGCGGTGCAGCAGCACGGGCCGGAGCCGGGGCCGCCGCCGCCGTGCGGGGTCGAGAAGGTCTTGTGCAGGTTCAGGTGGATCACGTCCACGCCCATGTCGCCGGGGCGCGCCCAGCCGACGAGCGCATTCATGTTCGCGCCGTCCATGTAGACGAGGCCGCCCGCGTCGTGGACGATCCGGCAAATCTCGCGGATGTCGCGCTCGAAGAGGCCGACGGTGTTCGGGTTCGTCAGCATCAGGCCCGCCACGTCGCCCGCCGCGCAGAGCTCGCGCAGCGCGTCCAAGTCAGTTTGGCCTTGCGGCGTCGAGCGCACCGTCTTGACGGTGAAGCCGGAGAGGTGCGCCGAAGCGGGGTTCGTGCCGTGGGCCGAGTCGGGGATGAGCATGACGCGGCGGCGCGGCGCGTCGTTCTCCCCGACGCCGTCGCGCGCGTCGAGGAAGGCGCGGATCATCATGACGCCGGTCATCTCGCCGTGCGCGCCGGCGGCGGGCTGCAACGAGACGCCGGGCAGGCCCGTAATTTCAGCGAGGTGTTGCTGCAACTCGTGGAGGACGGCGAGCGCGCCCTGCGCGTCCCGCTCGGGCGCGAGCGGGTGGAGGTTGGCGAAGCCGCCGATGCGCGCGACCCGTTCGTTGAGCCGCGAGTTGTACTTCATCGTGCACGAGCCGAGCGGGTACATGCCGAGGTCGATGTTGTAGTTCCACGTCGAGATGCGCGTGAAGTGGCGCACCACGTCGGGCTCGGAGACTTCGGGCACGCCTTCGAGGTCGTCGTCGCGCCGCAGGTGGGCGGGCATCAACTCTTCCAACGCCGTCTCTTCGACGTCGAGCGCGGGCAGGCGGTAGCCCTTGCGGCCGGTATGCGAACGCTCGAAGATGAGCGACTCGTTCTGCGTGACGTGCGGCGTGGCCTTCGGAGTTTTCATAAGTGCTGGAGTCCGAGACTTCGAAGTCGGAAAACAGTTCGCGGCGTTGTCTTGAGACTCAAGACCCCGAAGTCGCGGCTGACGCTAGCCCGGCGACGAGCGCGTCGATCTCGGCGCGCGTGTTGGTCTCGGTGACGCAGACGAGCAGGTCGTTGGCGCGCTCGGGCGTGTAGCGCGAGAGCGCGAGGCCGCCGGTGATGTCGTGCTCGGAGGCCAACCGCTCTAACATTCCGTCGGCCGCGACCGGCGCGCGGACGACGAACTCGTTGAAGCGCGGCGCGGAGTAGGGGAGCGAGAAGCCTTCGAGCGCGGAGATTCGGCGCGCGGCGTAGGCGGCCTTCTGCGCGCACTGCGCGGCGACCTCTTGAAGCCCGCGGCGCCCAAGCGTCTCCATGTAGATCGTCGCGGCGAGCGCGATGAGTCCTTCGTTGGTGCAGATGTTCGAGGTGGCCTTCTCGCGGCGGATGTGCTGCTCGCGCGTGGCGAGCGTCAGGACGAAGCCGCGGCGGCCCTGCTTGTCGTGGGCCACGCCGACGAGGCGTCCCGGTATCTGGCGCGCGTATTTTTCGCGCGTGGCGAAGAGGCCGACGTAAGGCCCGCCGAACGAGAGCGGCACGCCGAACGACTGGCCCTCGGCGACGACGATGTCCGCGCCGCACGCGCCGGGCGGCTTCAGCAGGCCCAGCGAGATCGCCTCCGTCACGCAGACTACGAGCAGCGCGCCCGCCCTGTGCGCGCGCTCCGAAAGCTGCTGCAACTCCTCGACGCAGCCGAAGAAGTTGGGCGACTGGACGACGATGGCGGCCGTGCGGTCGTCGATCTGCGCGTCGTCGAAGGCCGAGAGGCCGGCCGCCTCGTCGAAGTTGCCGCGGGCGAGTTCGATCCCGGCGTGCGCGACGTAGGTCTCGGCGACGGCCAGATACTCCGGGTGCAGCGCGGGCGAGACGACGACGCGGCGGCGGCGCGTGACGCGCTCGGCCATCAAGACGGCCTCGGCCAGCGCGGTCGAGCCGTCGTACATCGAGGCGTTGGCGACCTCCATGCCGGTCAGTTGGCAGACGAGCGTCTGGAACTCGAAGATCGCTTGCAGCGTCCCCTGCGAGACCTCGGGCTGGTAGGGCGTGTAGGCCGTGAAGAACTCGCTGCGCTGGATGAGCGCGTCAACGACCGTTGGCGAGTAGTGCGAGTAAGCGCCCGCGCCCAAGAAGGAGGGGCGGCGCGCGGCGGCGTTTTGCGCGGCGAGCCGTTCGAAGTGCGCGAGCAACTCGATCTCCGAGAGCGCCTCGGGGATGCGGAGCGGCGCGCGCAGCAGGACGTCGGCCGGGATCGTGTCGAAGAGTTGTTCGGGCGCGGAGAGTCCGACCTCCCGCAGCATCTCCGCGCGCTCTTCGGGCGAGTTGGGAATGTAACGCAAGTTTTCCGGCTACTCCTTCCCGCCCGTCACTCGGCGTCCTTGATGTAGTCTTCATACTCGACCGCCGACATCAGCTTATCGACCTCGCCGGGATCGGAGAGCCTCAGGCGGATCATCCACGCCGCGCCGTACGGGTCGGCGTTGACCTTCTCGGCGTCGTCGGAGAGCGACTCGTTGACCTCCGTGACCTCGCCCGCGACGGGGCAGTACAACTCGGAGACGGCCTTGACCGACTCGACCGAGCCGAAGACCTCGTGCGCCGCGAAGCGGTCGCCCGGCTTCGGCAGCTCGACGTAAACCACGTCGCCGAGCGAGTGCTGCGCGTGGTCGGTGATGCCGACCGTGCCCGTGTCGCCCTCCATCCTGATCCACTCGTGATCCTTGCTGTAGTGTAAGTCTTCGGGGACGTTTGCCATTCAAGTCTCCTTGAGGAAGCTGTGAGCGAAAAGCTATTAGCTGTTAGCTTTTAGCGGTTAGCAAAACCGAAACCAAAACCTGTTATCGCAGCCGGTAGCTGATTTCTTCTGGCTAATAGCTAACCGCTAATAGCTAACAGCTAAGGGCTATTTTTTCCGCTTGTAGAACGGCGCGGGGACGACGCGGGCGGCGACCGCGCGGCCGCGCACGTCGATGTGCAACTCCTGACCCTCGCTCGCCAACTCGGCGGGGACGTAGGCCATGCCGATGTTCTTCTTCAGGAACGGCGCGGGGCTGCCCGAAGTGACGCGGCCGACGCATTCGCCGCCCGCGAGCACGTCCTGATCGTCGCGGGCGATGCCGCGCTCCGTGACCTCGAAGCCGACGAGCTTGCGCCGGACGCCTTCCTCCTTCTGGCGCGCGAGTGCGTCGCGGCCCGTGAAGTCGCCCTTGTTGAGCTTGGTGATCCAGCCGAGGTTGGCTTCGAGGAGCGTCGTGTCTTCGGTGATCTCGTGGCCGTAGAGGGCCATCGCGGATTCGAGCCGCAGGGTGTTGCGCGCGGCTAGCCCGGCGGGGAGGATGCCTTCGGGCGTGCCGTAGCCGCCGGCGGCGAGCAGGCCGTCCCAGAGGCGTTCGGCCTTGTCCGAGTCGGCATAGACCTCGAAGCCGTCCTCGCCCGTGTAGCCGGTGCGCGAGATGATCGCCGGGACGCCGTCGACCGCGCCCTCGCGGAAGTGGTAATACTTGATCTCTTCGAGCGGCGTCTCGGTGAGCGTTTGCAGGACGCGCGCGGCGTCGGGGCCTTGCACGGCGATCTGGCAGAAGTCGGCGCTGCGGTTGACGAGCACGACCTGCTCGTCGCGCTTGTGCGAGGCGAGCCAGTCCCAGTCCTTGTCGGTCGTCGAGGCGTTGACGACGAGCAGGAGGTGGTCGCCGGCGAAGCGGTAGACGAGCAGGTCATCGACGACCGTGCCGCGCTCCGTCGTCAAAGCCGAATACTGCGCCTGACCGTCAACCAGCTTGGCGGCGTCGTTCGAGCAGAGGCGGTTGACGAACGGGATGGCGTCGGCGCCGCGCACCTCGATCTCACCCATGTGCGACACGTCGAAGAGGGCCGCGCGGGTGCGCGTGCGCAGGTGCTCCTCGACCGTCCCCGAAGGGTACTGGACGGGCATGTCCCAGCCGCCGAAGTCCACCATGCGCGCGCCGAGCCGGCGGTGGGCGGCGTTCAAAGGAGTCTGCTTGAGGGAGGGCGCGGCCGTCACGAAAGCCTCCTGACTTCGCGTCTGTCAACGACGCGCGGGCGGCGTTAAAAAGCCTGTTCTGTTCGCAGGCGGCAAACCTAACACGACGGGCAACCACCGTCAAGCGACTCGCATTTGCAGGCCGCCGCCGGCTTCGCGGGCGCGCGCTGACGGCCGCGCGGCCGTCA
>DATCVD010000539.1:0-4468 GCA_036567125.1 Pyrinomonadaceae bacterium
CGCCGGCCGCGCCGCAAGCGCCGAGCGCCGAGGCGCGCGCGATCCGCGGCGCGGCCTTGAAGATCGTCGAGAACATGGAGACGAGCCTGTCGGTTCCGACGGCCACGTCGAACCGGCAGATTCCCGTCAAAGTTCTGGAAGAGAACCGCGCGCTCGTCAACCGCGAACTCAAAGAGCGCGGCGCGAATCGCAAGACCTCCTTCACCCACTTCATCGCCTTCGCCATCCTGCGCGCGTTGGAGAAGTTCCCGCAGCTCAACCACGGCTTCGCCACGCAGGACGGCCAGCCCGTCCGGCTCGAACGCGCGAACGTTAACTTCGGCGTCGCCGTCGACATCCAGAAGAAGGACGGCTCGCGCTCGCTCCTCGTCCCCAACATCAAGAACGCCGCCGCGCTCCCGTTCGACGACTTCCTCGCCGCCTACGACGACCTGATCAAGCGCGCCCGCGAAGGCAAGCTCGGCGTCCCCGACTTTCAGGACACGACCGTCTCTCTGACCAACCCCGGAACCATCGGCACCGTCGCCTCGACGCCGCGCCTGATGGCCGGCCAGTCCGTCATCATCGCCACCGGCGCGATCGAGTACCCGGCCGAGTACCACGCGATGACGCCCGCCGCCCTCTCGCAGCTCGGCATCAGCAAGACGATGACGATCTCGTCGACCTACGATCACCGCGTCATTCAGGGCGCGGAGTCGGGCGCGTTCCTCGCACGCGTCCACGAGCTGCTGCTCGGGCAACATAACTTCTACGATCAAATCTTCCGCTCGCTCGACATCCCGCACCCGCCCCTGCGCTGGTCGCAGGACAAGAACCCGGCGCTGCTCGGCGGCGACCGCTCGCGCGAGCACGTCGAGAAGGAGGCGCGCGTCCTCGAACTGATCAACGCCTACCGCGTGCGCGGCCACCTCGTCGCCGACATCGACCCGCTGCACGCGATGCCGACGCAGTACCACCCCGAACTCGACATCGAGACTTACGGGCTGACGATCTGGGACTTGGATCGCGAGTTCATCACCGGCGGCCTCGGCGGCAAGAACGAGGCGACCCTGCGCGAGATTCTCGACATCCTGCGCCGCGCCTACTGCGGCAAGGTCGGCATCGAGTACCGCCACATCCAGAGCAAGGAGGAGAAGCGCTGGATACGCGACCGCGTCAGGCAGGAGTTCGTCTACCCGGAGCCGCTCGACGTGGAGACGAAGAAGCAGCTGCTCGCCAAGCTCGTCGAGGCCGAGCAGTTCGAGCGCTTCCTGCACACGAAGTACCTCGGCCAGAAGCGCTTCTCGCTCGAAGGCTGCGACACGATCATCCCGCTGCTCGATCAACTCGTCGAGCGCGCGGCCGACCGCCGCGTCGAGGAGATCGTTTTGGGCATGGCGCACCGCGGGCGTTTGAACGTGCTCGCCAACGTCGTCGGCGATTTCGCCGAGCGCATCTTCACCGCCTTCGAGGGCGCGGCGCACCCGAGCTTCCCCGCGGACGAGGGCGACGTGAAATACCATCAGGGCGCGGCCGGCCGCCGCACGACGCGCACGGGCAAGGAGGTCAGCGTCACGCTCTCGCCCAACCCGAGCCACTTGGAATTCGTTGACCCCGTCGTCGAGGGCATGGTGCGCGCCCGCCAAGACGCGATGCAGCGCGAGGAGAACTCGCCGCGCGAGCGGGTGATCGACCGCACGCTGCCCGTGCTTCTGCACGGCGACGCGGCCTTCGCCGGTCAGGGCGTCGTGATGGAGACCTTAAACCTCGCTGACCTCAAGGGCTACCGGACGGGCGGCACGATCCACGTCATCGTCAACAACCAGATCGGCTTCACGACCTCGCCCGAGCAGGGCCGCTCGACCATCTACTCGACCGACGTGGCGCGCATGACGCAGCTCCCGATCTTCCACATCAACGGCGACGACCCGGAGGCCGCCTTCCGCGTGCTGCGCATGGCGCTCGACTACCGGCAGGAGTTCAACAAGGACGTGTGCCTCGACGTGGTCGGCTTCCGCCGCCTCGGCCACAACGAGACGGACGAGCCGAGCTACACGCAGCCGCTCATGTACGCGCGCGTCAAGGCGCACCCCGGCGTGCGCGCCGTTTACTCGCAGCGACTCGTCGCGGAGGGCGTGCTGACCGAAGCGGAGGTCGAGCAGATGATCCGCGATCAGGTCGCGGAGTACGAGGGCGCGCAGGCGCGGGCGAAAGAGATCGTCCGGCAGAAGCCGCCCGCGAAGGAAGTCCCGCCGGAGCCGCAGGAGGAGGACGGGTCAGTCGTCGTCGAAACCGGGACGGACGCCGAGACGGTCGGCCGCGTCGCGCGCGCGATCTCGCTCGTCCCCCCCGACTTCAACATCAACCCGAAGATGGTCAGCCAGCTCGCGCGCCGCGGCAAGATGGGCGACGGCACCCTCCCGGCCGACTGGGCCTTCGCCGAACTCACGGCCTTCGGCACGCTCGCGCTCGAAGGCCACCCCGTCCGCCTGTCGGGTCAGGACTCGGGGCGCGGCACGTTCTCGCAGCGCCACGCCATCATGTACGACACGCAGACCGGCCGCGCGTGGTCGCCGCTCTCCGACCTGACGCAGACCGAGTCGGGCCGCGCGCTCGTCGAGGTCTTCGACAGCTCGCTCTCGGAGCAGGGCGTGATGGGCTTCGAGTACGGCTACTCGGTCGTGGCGAACCGCTCGCTCGTGCTGTGGGAGGCGCAGTTCGGCGACTTCGGGAACGGCGCGCAGGTGATCATCGATCAGTTCATCGCGCCCGGCGTGGACAAGTGGCAGCAGCACTCGCGGCTCGTCCTCCTGCTCCCGCACGGCTACGAGGGGCAGGGGCCGGAGCACTCGTCGGCGCGGCTCGAACGCTACCTCCAACTCTGCGCCGAGAACAACATGCAGGTCTGCTACCCGACCAGCCCCGCGCAGTATTTCCACCTGCTGCGCCGCCAAGTCAAACAGGCGGCCGCCCGCCCGCTCGTCGTGATGACGCCGAAGAGCCTGCTGCGGCTGCCCGCCGCGACTTCGCCGCTCGAAGAATTCACGCGGGGCGGCTTCCGGCCCGTCATCGACGACGCGGAGATCGCAGACGCTGCGACCGTCCGGCGCATCGTGCTCTGTTCGGGGAAGGTCTACTACGACCTGAACGCCGCGCGCCTGAAGACGGACGACCGCCGCGTCGCCATCCTGCGCCTCGAACAGTTCTACCCGTTCCCCGAAAAGCTGCTGCGCGAGCTGTTCGCGCGCTACCCGGCAGCCTCGCAACTCGTCTGGGCGCAGGAGGAGCCGCGCAACATGGGCGGCTGGACTTTCGTCGAGCCGCGCCTGATGGCGCTGCTCCCGCGCTGCGAGCGCGCGACCTACGTCGGCCGCGCCGCCTCGGCCAGCCCCGCCACCGGCTCCTACTCGATCCACGAGGCCGAGCAGCGCCGCCTCGTCGATCAGGCTTTGACCACGGACGCCCCCGTCATCTCCAACGCCAGCACCGACAAGTACGCGGGCCAAGCGGACGCGTGATGGTGGTTAGCGATTAGCTGTTAGCTGTTAGCTGTTAGCAAAACCGAAAACGGGCGGACGGCATCGCGTAGAAAACCGGAGGCGGCGGACGGTTCAATCGTAACTGCCCGCCGCCTCCGGTTTTCTACCCGCCTGACTGTCTTAGCTAACAGCTAACAGCTAACAGCTAACAGCTATTCACCCGGCGGCGGCTCGTCGGCCGGGAAGTCGTCGTCTTCGAGAATCTTCACCTCGGTGCCGAACTTCTGGTAGTTGCGGAAGCGGATGTCGTTGCGGTACTGCACGATCTGCGGCTCGGTGACGCGGCGGTCGCGCCGCGCGTCGAAGAAGGTGACGGGCTGGAGGACGGTGAAGACCGCCTCGGCCGCGACGGGCAGCAGGTACTTCTGCTCGGAGATCGTCACCCAGTCGAAGTCGATCCGCTTCTCCAGACTCTTGACCGGGAAGTCCGGCTCGATCTCCGTGTAGATCAACTCGGCGCGCAGCACCCGGTGCAGCTCGCGGTCGATCCAGACGCGGCCGCGCAGGCCCGTCGTGACGCTGCGCTCGCGGTTGTAGGTGATGCCCTGCTGCGCGCGGTCGCGCGTGATCTCGAACTCGTAAACGAGGGCGCGGCGGCCGCGCAGGGTGTCGGTGTCCACCGCCTGCGACTTCGTCTCGCTCTCCGGCGAGAACAGCCGCAGCATCAGAGAGGCGAACTCGCCCGTCGTCGTCGATCCGCCCGCCTGCTCGTAGGACGACGACTCCACTTCCAGCGCCTCGCGCGGGATGCCGTTCGTGGCGAGCAGCTTGTACTGCTCGCGCGCGCCGCTCTCGCGGTAGCTCACCGCCACGGTCAGGCGGTCGAGCGTGCGCCAAGCCTGCGTCCGCTCGCGCGCGACCTGCCGCGTCACCAACTGCTTGACGACGAAGTCGGGCAGCGCGGTCGCGGCGGCGAGCGAGGCCTTCTGCGCGCGCTCCCACACGTCGCG
>DATCVD010000540.1:0-5773 GCA_036567125.1 Pyrinomonadaceae bacterium
ACGCCCGGCCGCGCGGACGACTCCCCGGCCGCCCCCTGCGTCGTGCCGCCCGGCGCGGGCTTGCGCATCTCTTCGGGCAGGTAGTAGATGACGAGGCGGTTCGTGTCCGTCATGTACTTCTTCATCACGCGCTGCACGTCGGCGGCCGAGACCTTCGCGAGCCGTTCGAGCTGCGTGTTGACGCGCCGCGGATCGCCGAGCAGCACGGCCGCTTCGCCGAGCGCGTTGGCCTTGCCGTTGTTCGTCTCGCGCTCCTGCAACTCGCCCGTGACGAGTTGGTTCTTCGCCTTGTCGAGTTCGGCCTGCGTGGGCGGCGCGTCCTGAATCTTCTTGATCTCGGCGAGCAGCGCGCGCTCGGCGTCTTCCGGCTTCTTGCCGGAGGCGAGGATGGCGAAGAAGTTGAAGAGGCTCACGTCCTCCTTCAAGTCCGTGCCGGCCTGCGCGACCTGCGCGACCTGCTGCCCGTAAACGAGCGAGCGGTAGAGGCGGGAGGATTCGCCGGCCGAGAGGATCACCTCGGCCACTTGCAGCGCGGCGATGTCGTCGTCCGACTGCGGCGGCGCGAGGTACGTGAAGGCGACCGCCGGCAGCGGCACGCCCGGCGCGTACTCGACCGCGCGCAGCTCGCCCGTGCGCGCCGGCTCCTTCGCCGTCACGCGCGGGAGCGGGCGCGCGGGCTTCGGCACGGGGCCGAAGTACTTGTCGATCCAGCCGTCGAGCTGCTTCTCGTCGAAGTCGCCGACGACGACGAGCGTCGCGTTGTCGGGCCGGTAGAAGTCCGAGTGGAACTTGCGCACGTCTTCGAGCGTCGCGGCGTTCAAGTCCTCGATCGAGCCGATGCCGGGCCGCCGGTACGGGTGCGCGGCGAACGACTTGGTGCTCAGCAGCAGGTAGAACAGGCGGCCGTAGGGCGACGAGAGCACGCGCTCGCGGTACTCCTCCTTGACCACGTCGCGCTCCGACTTGAAGGAAGGATCGTCGACGACGAGCGACCCCATCCGCTCGGCCTCGGCCCACAGCAAGGTCTCCGTGTAGTTCGACGGGACGACCTCGTAGTAGATCGTCACGTCGTCGCCGGTCGAGGCGTTGTTGACGCCGCCCACGTCCTCGGTCAGGCGATCCATCATCTCCGACCTCATGTTCTTCGTCGCCTTGAACATCAGGTGCTCGAAGAGGTGCGCGAAGCCGCTGCGCCCCTCCGGGTCGTCCTTCGACCCGACCTTGTACCAGACCTGAATGGAGACGGTCGGGCTTGAGCGGTCGGACGCGGTCAGCACGCGCAGGCCGTTCGCCAGCGTGCGGTCGCGGAACTCAAGGCGCGGCATCCGCACCGCCTCCTGCGCCCGCGCCGCCGCGCCCGCGCAAACGAGCGCGACGGCGCACGCCGCCGACGCCTTCACCAACTTCCTGCCGAACGAGAGCATAATTTTTCGCTCCAGAATTGTGGACGAGAACGATTTAGCTGTTAGACGTTGGCCGCCAGCCTAAACAAAGCTTATGAACTTCGAAGCGGCGGCGGCCCGACCGCGCCGCTGCCCCGCCGGCCGCCCGCGCCGTTTGATGCCCGCGCGTCGGCCCGCTGTTGCAACTCTAATCTTGCGTCTGGTCGCCGACGGGGCGCGGGCGGGAGGAGACAGCGTCCCGACTCTTACGAACAGCCGGCCCGTTTTGTTTTGCGCGGGCGCGGAGAATTTGCCTCTAGCCGCCCGCCGCCCCGGCCGGCACGCGCAGCAGCGCCAGCCGCTCGACGACGCGGCCGCCGACGATGTGCTCCTCGACGATCTCGCGCACGTCGCCGGCCCGCACCCGCGCGTACCACACGCCTTCGGGATAGACCATCACGGCCGCGCCGACCGCGCAAAAGCCGACCGAGCCGCACTCGGTCAGCACCACGCTCCCCGCCGGGTTGCGCCCCTTCGACTCCTTGCCGAACAACAGCCCGCGCGCGGTCAACTCCCGCGAGAAAGCCTCCTTCACCTCCGCGCTCCCGACGGCCGAGCACGACTTGCCCGCGCACACGAACACGTGATGCCTGACCGGCGCGTACGCCACGGGCGCGAGCGCGCAGACTTTTTCCCTATCCTCAATGATCGAAACTTCTTTCATGCCGACACGACTTCCCGAGTGATCCGGTAGGGGCGGGGCGAGTCCGCGGCCCGTCCGTTTGATGACTGCCGGGCCGCGGACTCGCCCCAACAATTATTCCCGCGCAAACATTCTCGCCCGGCGAGCGTTCGAGATTTTTGCCGGCCGGTAAAGCATAGTATAAAATAGCGTTTGCGGGCGACTGCGCGGGGCGAAAGCTGTTAAGTTGTAAACGCACCGGCGCGGCCGCCTTCCCTGTATCGGCCCCCGGAAGTTGCCGAAGTTTATGGCGAGCGGCTTAGTCGTCCATCTAGAGGTCGCGGGCGAGCGGCACACGGAACTGCTCACGCACGAGCGCATCCGCATCGGCACGCGCGAGGACTGCGACCTGCGCCTGCGGCCCGAAGCCCTGCCCGCGCACGACGGCGACCTCCTCCTGCTCGAACTCGCGCGCACCAACGGCCACTACCGCGTCGCCGACTTCGACGCGGCGCTCCCGCTCACGCACAACGGCCTCCCCCTCGCGCGCGGCGCGTCGGTCGAGGACGGCGACCGCGTCAGCAGCGGCGGCGACGACGGCGGCGATCAGCCGGGCGCGCTCACGCTTCAATTCTTCCCCGTCGAAGCCCCGGCCGCGATTGCCACCGCCGGCCGGCGGGCCGAACCCGTCGTCGCGCCCTTCATCGAGCACGCGGCGATGGAGGCGGCGGCCACCGCGCGGCGCGACGACGCGAAAGTTTTCCTCCGCGAGTTCACGCGCGAACTCGTCCGCGAGATCAGTTGGAGCACGAAGATCGTCACGCTGCTCTTCGCGGTCGCGCTCGTCGGCGGCACGCTGTACCTCGGCTTCGCGGCCTTCAGGGAGTTGAAGGAGAGCCGCCGCCGGCTCGAAGAGCAGAACGCGCAGATCGCGCAGCTCAACAACCAGATACGCGAGTCGCAGAACCAGTTCGCCGGAGTCCGGCAGACGAACGAGGACATCATCAACAGCCTGTCGCTCGCGCCGAAGCTGCGGAGCGAGTACGGCAACGGCGTCTGCCTGATCTCCGGCCTCTACGTCTTCGTCGAAGCCGGCACGGGGCGGCCCCTGCGCTACCCCGGCACGCAAGCCGCCCCGTCGCTCGTCGACCCGGAAGCGCCGCCGCCCGACGCCGAGCAGGCGACGACGTTCCTGACGCCCGACGGCGACGGCCCCGTCGCCGAGTTCCCCTACGTCGGCACGGGCTTCCACGTCGGCGGCGGCTACGTCGTGACGAACCGTCACGTCGCGGCCGAGCCGTGGTCGGCCGACGAGCGCGCGATGGTCTTCGGCAGCTCCGTCGCGGGCCGCCCGCGCATCTCTAAACTCGTCGCCTTCTTCCCCGGCCGCGCGCAGGGCTTCGTCCTCAGAGTCCGGCAGGTGTCGAAGCGCGACGACTTGGCCGTCGCGCAGATCGAGCCGGCCGAATCCGCCGCCTCGCTCCCGACGCTCCCGCTCGAAGGCGACGAGGCGGCCACGACGGCCGCCACGGCGACCGTCGGCAAGCCCGTCGTGCTGATGGGCTACCCGTCCGGCCCCGACCGCATCCTCGCGTCGCTGCCGGACGAGCAGGCCGCCGAGATCAAGCAGCGTTACGGCGCGTCGCTCGACGTGCTGGTCTCGCGCCTCGCGGAACTTCGCGTGCTGAAGCCCTTGCTGACGCAGGGCCACATCACAGACCTTGAGACGCGCCGCATCGTCTACGACGCGCGCACCGGGCAGGGCGGATCGGGCGCGCCGCTCTTCGGCCCGTCGGGCCGCGTCATCGGCGTCAACTTCGCCGTCTTCGTCGAGATCGCCGACGCCAACTTCGCCGTCCCCATCCGCTACGCGCTGCCGCTGCTCGAACGCGCCGGCTGGAAGAACCCCACGCCGCCGGCCGCGCCCGACGCCGCGGGCAAAGACGAGCCGAAGGACGCGAAGCCGACGGCCGAAGGCCAGCCGCGCTGAACCGTTCGGGACTGTTGCCGCGCCGAACTTTCGGACTGAAGCCGCGCGACTGTTCGGGGCCGCGGCCGCGCGCCTTCGAGCCGGCGAGTCCGGGCGCGCGGCCGCCTGTGTCGCTGCGAAAAGTGTCACAGGTTTTCGCCGGCCCGGCGCGGCGCGGTGTCTTAATCTCCCCCGGCTTCGCCCGACCGTCTTTTTCGCGCGCCACCTTTTTTGACAGGTGATCGCAATCAAGATAACCTTGCGACTTTTGTTGGCGCGCGCCGCGCGCTGAGCCGACGCCGAAGGCCGCCGGCGCGGTTCGCCGCGGCGAATCAACGTCCGAGGAGTCGAGAGAGAGTTTGTCCGCTTCCGCAGCAGCCGTCACGACCGCGCGCCTGCGCCCCGAGCTTTTCGCGGGGCAGACGGCCTGCTCCGTCAGCCGCGCGCTCGCGGCCTCCGTGCTGTTCGTCGTCGTCGCGGCCGGCTTCGGCTTCCGGGCCGCGAGCCTCGGCGCGGAGGGCTTGAGCGAGGACGAGCTGAACAAGCTGCGCACCGTTCAGGAGTACCGCACGAAGGGCCTGACGCCGACGAACGGCGAGCACCCGATGCTGATGAAGGCGCTGCAAACCGCCAGCGTCGTCGCCTCCGAGTGGTGGAACGCGACCGCGGTCGCGCGCTCGAACCCGCAACTGCAACTCCCCGTCGAGACCGCCCTCCGCCTGCCGGGCGCGCTGCTCGGCGCGTTCTCCGCGCTGCTCATCTTCCTGATCGTCTCGGAGCTGTTCGGCGTGCCGGCCGCGCTCACGGCCGCCGCGCTGTGGGCCTTCGGCCCCGCCGCCATCGGCTTCAACCGCATCGCCAAAGAGGACTCGTTCTTCCTCTTCTTCTTCCTGCTCGCCAACGTCTTCTGGCTGCGCGGCCAGCGCGTCGCGGAGTCCGGCGAGCGGCGGCCGGAGCGGCACTACTGGGCCGCGGCCGCCTGCTTCGGCGCGATGCTCGCCTCGAAGTACATCCCGCACCTGTTCGCCATCAGCGCGAGCTACTACTGGATTTTTCAGGGCGTGCCGGCGACGCGCTGGCGGCTCGGCAAGTTGAAGTGGCTCGCCTTCTTCGCCGTGATGGGCGCGGCCTTCGTCGCGTGCAACCTGACGATCCTGCTGCCGGGCACTTGGCGCGAGATGCGCACCTTCGCGGGCGAGCACCGCATCGGCCACGACAGCTACGAGTTCATGGGCGCGCTCTACCGCAACCAGATGACGCTCTGGCTCAAAGGCTCGCCGTGGTATTTCTACTACGCCTTCATCGCCTTCAAGCTGCCGCCCGCAGTCGTCGCCGCCTGCGCCGTCGGGCTGACGCAACTCTTCCGCCGGCGCTTGGGCGACGGCCGCTACTTCGTCATCTTCTGGCTCTTCTTCTGGTTCTTCCCCTTCACCCTGCTCGGCGGCAAGTTCACGCGCTATTTCACGTTCGCGCTGCCGGCCGTCGTCATCGTCGCCGCGCTCGGCGTGCAGTTCGTCGCGCGCCGCGTCAGTGCGCTCCTCCCGCACGAGTCCGCAGGCGGCTACGCACACGCGCTCGTCGTCCTCCTCGTCGTGCTCGCCTCGGCCTACGCCTCGGCCACGGCCGCGCCGCACTACCGCCTCTACACGAACGCGCTCGGCGGGGGCGACGCGCGCGCCGGCTCTTACTTCCCGCACGACGAGTTCTACGACGCGAGCACGCCCGAAGCCGCGTCGGCCG
>DATCVD010000541.1:0-2339 GCA_036567125.1 Pyrinomonadaceae bacterium
CCGAAGCTCAGCCGCCCCATCCGCGTGCGCCGCATCAGCTCCGGCATGCAGTTGATGACGACGACCGCGCGGTGGCGCGGCTCGTGGCGCGCGAGCAGCGGCAGCAGGCGCGAGGCGTTCTCGCCGTCCGTCACGTGGATGACGAAGACGACGTCCGCCGCGGCGAGGTCGCGCCCGACCGCGTGCCAAGCGTCTTCTTCGAGCGGCGCGCCGAGGTTGTGGGCCGCGACGCGCAGATCGAGGCCGTGCAGCCGCGCGGCGTCGCGCTCCGCCTGCCTGAGCGGCGCGAGCAGACTTGAGCCGACGTAGAGGACGGCGACGCGGTGCGCTTGCGAAGTCACAACCTTCAACCTCCTTCCGCCCTCAAGCCACGCCTTCGAGCCGGTCTTCCAGTTCGTCGTAAATGCCGCGGAGCTTCTCGAGCGTCGCCGCGCCGGCCTCCCAGAAGCCGCGCCCCTCGGCTTCGAGCAGCCGCGCGACGAGGGCACGCGCCGAGTGCGGGTTCAGCTCGCGCAGACGCCGCATCATCTCTTCGTCGAGGACGAACGTGCGGGCGACCTCGTCGTAAACCCAGCCGTCGACCGCGCCGGCCGTCGCGCTCCAGCCGAAGGTGTTCGTCACGCGCGTCTCGATCTCGGCGACGCCGCGGAAGCCGTGGCCGAGCATCCCCTCGTACCACTTCGGGTTGAGCGTCTTGGCGCGCGCCTCAAGGCGGACGGTCTCTTCGAGCGAGCGCACCCGCGTCTCGCGCGCGAGCGAGTCGGACAAGTAGATCGCGGGCCGCCTCGCGGCGTGCTGCTCGACGGCCTTCGAGACCCCGCCGAGGTACTCGAAGTAGTGATCCACGTCCGTGATGCCGATCTCGAACGAATCGACGTTCTGATACGTCGCCTCGACGCGCGTGAGCGCGCGGCCCATCGCGCCGGAAGCCTCCCGCCCTTCGAGGGCGCGCCCCCGCGAGTCGCGCCCGTAGGCGAAGCACTTGCGGCGGACGAACAGATCGCCGAGCGCGGATTCGTGCTCCCACTCGGAGGAGGAGACGAGGAAGTTGACGTTCGTGCCGTAGCTGCCGGGCGCGTTCGAGAAGACGCGCAGGACGGCGTCGTCGAAGTCGCAGCCCGACTCGCGGGCCTCGGCGAGGACGTTGGCGCGGACGTAGTTCAAATCCTCCGGCTCGTCGAGCGCGGCCACGCGGCGGACGGCGCGGTCGAGCAGCAGCGTCGTCGCCGCGAACAGATCGCGGAAGATGCCTGAGACGGTCATCACCACGTCGATGCGCGGCCGCTTCAACTCGTCGAGCGGGACGACTTCGACGTCCGCGACGCGGTTCATCGCGTCGCGCACGGGCCGCACGCCGAGCAGGTGGAGCGCCTGCGCCACGCCTTCGCCGTGCGTCTTGATGTTGTCGAGGCCCCACAGGACGAGGGCCAGCGCGCGCGGGTGGCGGCCGTGCTCCGCGACGTGGCGCGCGAGCAGTTGGCGGACGACCGGCTCGGCGCGCGCGTAGGCCGTGGCCGAGGGCACGGCGTAGGGGTTGACGGCGTGCGTGTTCCGGCCCGTCGGGAGCACCGACGGGTTCTGCACCACGTCCGCGCCCGGCCCCGGCTCGACGTACTCGCCCCGCAGCGCGCGCGCGAGGCTGTTCAGCTCGTCGTTCTCCTGCAACTGCGCGTGAACTTTTTCGAGCAGGTTAAAGACGGGGCGCGCGTCGTCGGCCGCGACGTTCGCTTCGACTCCGAGCCAGCGGACGGCGTCGGCCGCGCCCGCCTCCACGAAGCGGCGGATCGCCTCGCGCGCAAACGCATCGACTCGCTCGCGTGCGCGCGCGTTCGCCTCGGTCAGCCTCGCCCGTTCGCCGCCGCCCGCGGTCGCCTCGCCGCCGGCCGCGTCGAATTCGTGTCTGAGGTTGAGGCCGTCGGCGATGAGTCCGACGAGCGACCGAGCGCCGTGTTCGGGGCGGTCGAAGGAGGCGACCATCCGCAGCAGGTCGGCCGACTGCTCGCGGTTCGAGGGGCGGCCGAAGACGTGCAGGCCCGTCGGGATCAGCCGCTGCTCGATCTCCAGCAGGCGTTCGTGGAGGGAGAGCACGCGGCGGTCGCGCTCGTCTGCCGTGGGCGAGTTTTCGGGCGAAACTTTTTTCATCGGCTGTTAGGCCAGAGACGGCCAGCGGGGTGCGCCAAACCGAACGCGGATAAAATAGACGCGCCCGGCGTCGCTTGTAAACTCGAAAGTTCGGCGGCCCGTCGCGCGCGCTTAAATCGGCAACTCGCCTTCGCCCGTGACCGGCAGGCGCGCGTAGCGACCGCCGAGCGCGCGTGCGAGCGCCGCGCCCTCGCCCC
>DATCVD010000542.1:0-16451 GCA_036567125.1 Pyrinomonadaceae bacterium
CGGCCGTCGGGGGCGTCGGCCGCGCGGCGGCGGCCGGCAGCGGGTCGAGCGTGACGGGGACGGGGATCGCCTCGTTGGCCTTGGCGATGAAGAGGCGCTGCGAGACCTCCTTCGTCTGAAAACCCGGAGCCGAGACTCGGATCGTATATAGGCCGGGGTGCAACAGTCCTTGATACCAGCGTCCGAGCGCGTCGGCCGTCTTCGCGTGGGTCTGTCCCGTCTCGCGGTGGGTGATCTCGACCGCGGCCCCGGCCACGGGGTCGCCCGTGTCGCTGCTCGTGACCGTGCCCTGGAACGCGCCCGTGACGGTGTCCTGCGCGGTCGTCGCGACGGTCGCAACCGCCACGAGGGGCAGGCCCGTTGTGACGAAGGCGAGCGCGAGCGCGGCCGAGATGGCGCGCCGCCCGAAGCGGCGGGCGAGTCGTGGGCGTAGGCGTAGGCGGTTCATCAGCATCTCTGTTTCGGGGAGTCCGCGGCCGATTGCGCGTTTCTGTTGTTGGAATTCCGGCGACCGGCGCGCGACGAGAAGGAGCGCGGTAAAGTGCCTGCTGATTGCTGTCTGAGACCGCGAACGGCGGACGCCGCGCGCCGTCTTCGGTTGTCGCCGCCGCTGATGTACGGCGGGCGCGCGCGGACGGGATTTCCGGCGCGGCCGGCCGCGGCGGGTGGCGCGGGGCGGCGGCAAGTATGGCAGAACGGATTGGGGCGTCAAGTATCCCGGCCGGACGCGCCCCGGCGGGTTCACTTTCCAAGCGAGTTTTTGTACAATCCATCCCCTCTGCTCCGGGAGGTTCGGACGCCACCCTCGCGACCGCCGCGGGGGCTGTCGCTCAGCCTCGGTCGTCCAACTTCTGTTGCCGCACTTTCTGCCACCCGCGCTTCCGCTCTCGCTTCCTTAAAAGTCGAGCACCGCAGCGACCGACACCCCGCGCCGCGCGAAGCCACGTCAGAGAAGTGAACCCCTAGCCGCGCTAGCTTCGGAGACGTTTCCCCCGCGATGCCACACGCCCGCCCCCCGCACCTCGCACGCCGCCTGCTCGCGCTCGCGCTCGCCTATCTCATCATCGTCGGCTCCGTCCCGATGGCGCTCGCGCAGGACGGCGCGAAGAAGAGCGACGCGCGCGCCCGCGGCGAGAAGACCCGGCCGCAGCCGAAGGGCGAGAAGTCCGACCCCGGCAAGGGCGACCGGCCGGCGCCGCAGGGCATCAACACTTGGACGACCAACGGCCCCGACAGCTTCGCCACCGTCGACGACCTCGTGATCGAGGCCGACACGCCCGCGACGCTCTACGCGGCGACCGACACCGGCGTCTACAAGTCGTCCGACGCGGGCGCGACGTGGGCGCAGTTGAGCAACGGGATCACGACGGGCAGCTTCTCCGAACTCGCCATCGATCCGACCAACAACACGGGCGCGCCCGCGACCGTCTTCGCCGCCAACCTCGGCACGGCCGGCGCGAGGGGACTCTACCGCTCGACCGACGGCGGCGCGAGCTGGGCGCTGAGCACGACGGGCATGCCGGGAACCGGCGCGGTCTCGGACGTGGCGATTGACCCGTCAGCCCCCGCGACCGTCTACGCCGGCCTCCCCGACAACGGCATCTACAAGAGCACGGACGGCGGCGCGAACTGGACGGCTTCGACCACCGGGATCACGACGGGGGCGACCCTGCAAGGGTTCAACGATCTCGCCGTCGATCCGCTCAGCCCGCAGAACGTCTACACCAGCGTCAACTCCACGAACAACGGCGTCCGCGGCCTCTGGAAGACGACGGACGGCGGCGCGAACTGGGCGCGCATCGGCGCGGCCACCTTCGTCGACGGCGCGACCGCCCTCGCGCCGCGCCTCGTCTTCCCCGACCCGCTCAACGCCGGCTTCGTCTTCGCCGCCACCTCCGGAACCGGAACCCCCGAACTCTACCGCTCGACCGACGGCGGCGCGAACTGGAGCGCGAGCAGCGCGGGGATCGCGGACAAGAACATCAGCCAGCTCGCGCGCGACGCCGCGGGCAAGCTCTACTGCCTCACCTACACCAACCTCTACGTGAGCACCGACGACGGGGCCAACTGGACTGAGGCGCCGCAGTCCGGCCTCAACGACCAGCACCGCAGCATCGCCGCGCACCCCGCGGACGCGAACACCACCTACGTCGGCGCGGACGCCACCGGCGTCTACAAGACGACGAACGCGGGCGCGAGCTGGGCGTGGGTGAGCGAGGGCTTTCAGGGGACGACCGACTTCTACTACGACGTAGTAATCGACCCGTCGAACTCGAACACGCTCTACGCCGCGAGCGACTCCGCGCTCTTCAAGAGCACCGACGGCGGGCAGTCGTGGCAGCCGAAGAGCCGCGGCCTCGCCGGCGGCATCATCCTGAGCGTCGCCGTCGATCCGGCCGACTCGAACAAGGTGCTGGCCGGCACGGGCGGCTTCGGCCTGTTCCGCTCGACCGACGGCGGCGAGACGTGGGCCGATGTCGGCGCGGGGCTGACCGACTTCGACAACGAGGACGTGATCATCGATCCGTCGAACCCGCAGATCGTCTACGTCACCGACTCGGGGACGGGCGTGCGCCGCAGCACCGACGGCGGGCTCAACTTCGGCCCGAGCGGCGCCGGCATCGAGTCCCATCAGGTCTTCGACGTTGACTTCGATCCGACCGACCCGACCGCCCTCTTCGCCGCGGTCGCCAACGGCGGCGCGACCCGCGACGGCGTCTACAAGAGCGGCGACGGCGGCGCGACTTGGACGCGGTTCGGCGGCGTCGTCTCCGGCGAGAGGTTCTTCAGCCTCGCCATCGACCCGGCCGACCCGCGCGTCATCTACGCCGCCGGCGACGCGGCCTACAAGACGGCGGACGGCGGCGCGTCGTGGACGCCCTTGAGCACCGCCTCGGCTTCGAGCTTCGAATCGGTCGCCGTCGATCCGTCGAACCGGATGCGCGTCTACATGGGCAACCGCGACGGCGAGGTCTACCAGTCCGCGGACGGCGGCCAGACCTTCGCGCTGCTCGGCGCGGGGCTGCCGGCCGACGAAATCTACTCGATGGCCGTCTCGCCCTCCGGCCACAAGGTCTACGTCACGGACGGCGGCTCCGGCGTCTACGAGTACCAGATCGTCACGTCGGGCACGTTCATCGTCAACTCGACGCTCGACGCGGCCGACGCGAACACGGGCGACGGGCTGTGCAACGACGGCGCGAACAACTGCACCCTGCGCGCCGCCATCCAGCAGGCCAACGCCACGGCCGGCGCGGACTCCATCCAGTTCGACATCCCCGGCGCGGGCGTCCACACGCTCTCGCTCGCCGCCGCGCTCCCGTCGATCACCGAGGCCGCCACCGTCGACGGCTACACGCAGCCCGGCTCGTCGCCCAACACGCTCCCCGTCGGCAACAACGCCGCGCTGCGGATTCGGCTCGACGGGCAGCCGCTGCACGTCGCCGCCTCGAACAGCACCGTGCGCGGCCTGTCCTTCACCAACTCCGGGATCACCCTCAACGGCGCGAGCAACACCACCGTCGAGGGCAACTTCGTCGGCCTTGACCCGGCGGGCGCGGACGGCAACGGCCAAGGCGTAGAGATCATCGGCGGCGCGAACAACCAGATCGGCACGACCGGCGCGGCCGGCCGCAACGTCATCTCCGGCAGCGCGGCCGCGGGCATCGCCCTCGACGGCACGACGGGGAACGTCATCCGCAACAACTACGTCGGCACGAACCCCGCCGGCACGGCGGCGGTCGCGAACGCCACGCAAGGCATCCTCCTCAGCCAGTCGTCGAATAACACCGTCGGCGGCACGACGCCCGCGGCGCGCAACGTCGTCTCGGGCAACGGCGGCGCGAACATCCAAGCCGGCGGCGGGGCTTCGGCCGCGACCGGCAACGTCGTCCGCGGCAACTACGTCGGCACGAACGCCGCCGGCTCCGCCGCGCTCGGCGGCCTGGTCGGCGTCCAAATCCTCAACAACGCGCCGAACACCGTCGTCGGCGGGACGGGCGCGGGCGCGGGCAACGTCGTCTCCGGCAACAACGCCAACGGCGTCGAGCTCGCCAGCGCGGGCAACGTCGTCCAAGGTAACCTGATCGGCACGGACGCGGGCGGCACCGCCCCCGTCCCGAACGGCCTCGACGGCGTCTACTCGGAGGGCAACAACCAGATCGGCGGCGCGGCGGCCGGCGCGGGCAACACCATCGCCTTCAACGACGGCGCGGGCGTCGCCGTCGTCAGCGTGACCGGCGTCCTCATCAGCGGCAATTCCATCCACTCGAACGGCGCGCTCGGCATCGACCTCGACCTCGACGGCGTGACCGCGAACGACCCCGCGCCGGACGCCGACGCGGGCGGCAACAACCTGCAAAACTTCCCCGCGCTCGCCACCGCCATGTCGGCCGGCAACTCGACGACCGTCACGGGCGCGCTCACCAGTGCGCCCAACACGCAGTACGCGGTCGAGTTCTTCTCCTCGGCCTCCTGCGATCCTTCGGGCAACGGCGAGGGCCGCACCTTCCTCGGCTCGCAGAGCGTGACGACCGACGGCGCGGGCGCGGCCACCATCAACGCCACGCTCGCGCGCGCCAGCTTCATGGGCGAGGCCGTCACCGCGACGGCGACCGACCCGGCGAACAACACCTCCGAGTTCTCCGCCTGCGTCACGGTCGGCTCGCCCGACCTCGTCGTCACGACGACGGCCGACGCGGGCGCGGGTTCTCTGCGTCAGGCCATCCTCGACGCCAACGCGCAGGCCGGCGCGCAGTCAATCGTCTTCAACATCCCCGGCGCGGGCCCGCACACCATCGCGCCCGCCTCCGCGCTGCCGACCATCACGCAGCCCGTCACGATTGACGGCTACACGCAGCCCGGCTCTTCCGTCAACACGCTCGCCGCCGGCAACAACGCCGCCCTCAGGATCGTCCTGAACGGCGCGGCGGCCGGCGCGGCCGTCAACGGCCTTGAGATCACGGGCGGCAGTTCGACGGTGCGCGGCCTCGTCATCCAGAACTTCACGCAGGCCGGCGTCCGCCTCGCCACGGGCGGCGGAAACACCGTCGAGGGCTGCTTCGTCGGCACCGACCCGACGGGCGTGCAGGATCGCGGCAACGCGACGAACGGCGTCATCATCGTTTCGAGCAGCAACAACCAGATCGGCGGCGCGTCCGCCTCCGCGCGCAACGTCATCAGCGGCAACGGCACGAACGGCATCGAGATCAACGGCGGCAACCTCACCGGCAACGTCTTCGCGAACAACTACGTCGGGGTGATGGCGTCGGGGCAGTTCGCGCTCCCGAACGCGAACGGCGTCAACATCGGCGGCACGCCCAACATCAACAACACGCGCGTCGGCGGAACCCTCGCGGGCGAGCGCAACGTCATCTCCGGCAACTCGTCGAACGGCATCCTGATCTCCGGCTCGGCCGTCAACGGCGTCCTCATCCAAGGCAACTACATCGGCACGAACGCCGCGGGCGACGCCGCCGTCCCCAACCTCGACGGCGTCCTCGCCAACTTCGGCCTCAACATCACCATCGGCGGCGACGACGCGGCCGACGGCGCGGCCGACGGCACAGTCAACGCCCGCAACGTCATCTCCGGCAACTCGTCGAACGGCCTCGCCCTCTCGACCGCCGACGCCAACCTCAAGATTTTCGGCAACTACATCGGCACGGACGCCGCCGGCACGGGCGACCTCGGCAACTCCGCGGACGGCATCTCGGCCGGCTCCGGCAGCGGGCCTTACGCCATCGGCGGCGGGCAGCCGGGCGCGGGCAACGTCATCTCCGGCAACAACGCCAACGGCATCATCATCTCCAACACCGGCGGCAAGACCGTCCTCGGCAACCTCATCGGCACTGACAAGACGGGCACGCTCGATCTCGGCAACAACGCCGACGGCATCCGCATCACGACGAACGGCAACACCGTCGGCGGGGCGACGGCCTCGGCGCGCAACGTCATCTCCGGCAACGACTCCGACGGCATCGAGATCGGCGCCGGCACGGGCAACGTGCTGCGCGGCAACTTCATCGGCACGAAGGCGGACGGCACGACCGCGCTCCCGAACGGCGCGGCCGGCGTCAACCTCCCCAGCACGGCGACGAACACCCAGATCGGCGGCCTCGGCGCGGGGCAGGGCAACACCATCGCCTTCAACACGACCGACGGCGTCGCAATCGCCAACGGCACCGGCAACGGCGTCGGCGGCAACTCCATCCACTCGAACGGCACGACCGCCAACCACCTCGGCATCGACCTCGGCCCCGACGGCCGCACGCTCAACGACGCGGGCGACGCCGACACCGGCGCGAACAACCTCCAGAATTACCCCGGCCTCTCGCTCGTCGATCCGCAGGGCGGGAACGTGCGCTTCGTCGGCACGCTCAACTCGGCCGCCTCGACCTCCTTCGGCATCGACTTCTACTCGAACCCGACGTGCGACCCCGCCGGCAGCGGCGAAGGCAAGACCTACCTCGGCTCGGCCAACGCCACGACGGACGCCTCCGGCAACGCCTCGTTCGACGTGACGCTGACGCCCCCCGTCGCGGTCGCGGCCGGCGAGGCCGTCACCGCCGTGGCGCGCACCGCCGCCGACAACTCTTCCGAGTTCTCGCTCTGCCACGTCGTCGGCGCGTCGCCGACGCTCGTCACCAACACGGCCGACTCCGGCGTCGGCTCCTTGCGCGACGCGATCCTGAACGCCAACGCGATCCCCGGCGCGCAGACCATCTCGTTCGCGATCCCCGGCGCGGGGCCGCACGTCATCACGCTCTCGACGGCGCTGCCCGCCGTCACCGACCCCGTCGTCATCGACGCCGCGACCGAGCCTGACTATTCGGTCGGCGCGCCCGTCGTCGAGCTGCGCGGCGGCGGGACGGTCGCCACCGGCTTCGACATCACGGCCGGCTCCTCGACCGTCCGCGGCTTCGTCATGAACGGCTTCTCGAACCGCGCCATCCACCTCTCGGCGGGCGGCGGCAACAAGGTTCAGGCCAACTTCATCGGCACGAACGCGGCCGGCACCGCCGCGGGGCCGAACCCCAACCAAGTCGGCGTCAGCATCGACGGCTCGCCCACGAACCTCGTCGGCGGCGACGAGGCGAGCGAGCGCAACGTCATCTCGGCCAACAACAACAACGGCGTCCAGATCGTCGGCGCGGGCGCGACCGGCAACAACGTCGCCGGCAACTACATCGGCACGGACAAGACCGGCGCGGCCGATCTCGGCAACGGCACGTGGGGCATCCACATGGACTTCACGGCCGGCGGCAGCCTCAGCGTCGGCGGCGTGGGCACGGGCGAGGGCAACGTCATCGCCGGCAACGGCTTCGGCCAAGTGCACATCGGGAAGGGGAACTCGACCGTCCGCGGCAACTTCATCGGCACGAACGCGGCGGGGTCGGCCTGCTTGGGCGGCGGCCCCGGCGTCCAGATTCAGAACGCGGCGAACAGCACCGTCGGCGGCGACGACGACGACGACGGCACGGCGGACGGCGTGGTGCGCGCGCGCAACGTCATCGCGTGCAGCCTCCCCGGCATCGACATCCTCGGCGCGGCCGCCAACCCCGCCAACAACACCGTCATTCAGGGCAACCTGATCGGCACGGACGTGACCGGCACGCTCGATCTCGGCAACACGAACAGCGGCATCCAGCTCCGCGGCGGCCACGTAACCAACACCCTCATCGGCGGGGCGGCGGCCGGCGCGGGCAACCTGATCGCGTTCTCGAAGCGGCAGTCAGGCATCGTCGGCGGCAGCGGCGTCAGGATTCACAACGACCCGAACGTCGCCGGCAACCTCGTCAGCGGCAACTCGATCCGCTCGAACGCGCGCCTCGGCATCGACCTCGGCGCGGACGACAACGTCCAAGCCAACGACGCCGGCGACGCCGACGCGGGCGCGAACAACCTGCAAAACTTCCCCGTCATCACCTCGGTCACGAACAACGCCGGCAACACGACGATTCAGGGCACGCTCAACTCGCACGCGAACAAAAACTTCCGCGTCGAGGTCTTCCACTCGGCCGCCTGCGACGCGTTGGGGAACGGGCAGGGCGACCTGTTCGTCAGCGCGCAGAACGTCACGACCGTCGGCAACGACGGCGCGTTCAGCTTCACCGTCCCGCAGCTCCCCGGCGGCCGCTTCGTCACCGCCCTCGCCGTCTACACCGACGCGGCGGCCGCCGGCATGGCGGCGAACGACACCTCCGAGTTCTCGGCCTGCGTCCCGACGCCCCCGTCGATCTCGACCTTCACGGTCACGACGGCGGCCGACTCCGGCGCGGGTTCTCTGCGTCAGGCCATCGCGGACGCCAACGCCAGCCCGAACGGCGCGCAGCCCGACCTCATCAACTTCAACATCCCCGGAGCCGGCCCGCACACCATCGCGCTCCTCTCGCCGCTCCCCGGCGTCGCCGAGGCCGTCACGATTGACGGCTACACGCAGCCCGGCGCGTCGGCCAACACGCTCGCCGCCGGCTCCGACGCCGTGCTCAAGATCGAGCTGGACGGGTCGGGCGCGGGCGCGGCGACCAACTGCCTGAGCCTCGGGGCGGGCGGCAGCACGGTGAGAGGGCTGGTCATCAACCGTTTCGGCGGCACCGGCGTCGTCCTCGGCGGGACGGGCGGGCACACGGTCGCGGGCAACTTCATCGGCACGAGCGTTGACGGCACGACCGATCTCGGCAACGGCGCTTTCGGCGTTGATTCCCTCGGCTCGCCCAACAACGTCGTCGGGGGCGCGACCCCCGCGGCCCGGAACACCATCTCCGGCAACTCCCAGAGCGGCGTCCGCATGGTGCTGGCCGGCGCGAGCGGGAACCAGATCGCCGGCAACTACATCGGCACGACGGCCGACGGCACGGCCGCGATGCCGAATCTGAGAGGCGTGTCGCTTCAGGACGCGCCCAACAACACGGTCGGCGGCGCGGGCGCGGGCGCGCGCAACGTCATCTCCGGCAACAGCGGGAGCGGCGTCCTCGTCTTCGGCAACGCCGCGACCGGCAATCAGGTTCAAGGCAACTACATCGGCACGACGGCCGACGGCACGGCCGCCCTGCCCAACGCCGGCGGCGTGACGATTCAGGGCGCGCCCGGCAACACGGTCGGCGGCGCGGCGGCCGGCGCGGGCAACACGATCTCCGGCAACAACGGCGAGGGCGTCGCGATCCTCGCCGCCGGCGCGACCGGCAATCAGGTGCAGGGCAACTTCATCGGCACCACGCCCGCTGGCGCGGCCCCCCTCCCGAACGGCGACTCCGGGGTGATCATCGACAGCGCGAACAACAACGCGGTCGGCGGCACGGCGGCCGGCGCGGGCAACACCGTCGCCTTCAACGTCGGCGGCGGCGTGCTGCTCATCACGGGCGTCGGCAACTCCGTCCTCTCGAACTCGATCCGCGCGAACGGCACGCTGGCCGAACACCTCGGCATCGACCTCGACATCAACGGCGTCACCCCGAACGACGCCGGCGACGCCGACAGCGGAACCAACAACCGCCAGAACTTCCCCGTCATCACGGCCGCCACCGCGGGCGGCACGACGACCGTCGCGGGGACGCTCAACTCGACGCCCTCGACGAACAACTTCCGCTTAGAGTTCTTCGCCTCGCCCTCCTGCGACGCCTCCGGCCACGGCGAGGGCGCGCGCTTCCTCGGCGCGGCCGCCGTCTCGACCGACGCCTCCGGCAACGCGGCCTTCAACCCGACGCTCGCCTCGGCCACCGCGACGGGCGAAGCGATCACCGCGACGGCGACCGACCCCGCCGGCAACACCTCCGAGTTCTCGGCCTGCTTCACGATCCCGGCCGCGCCGCAGACCTTCACGGTCACGACGACGGCCGACTCCGGCGCTGGCTCGCTCCGCCAAGCCATCACGGACGCCAACGCCGCCGGCACGGCCGACACCATCGCCTTCAACATCCCGGCCGCCGATCCGAACTGCAACCCGGTGGCGGGCGTCGGCGAGGTCTGCACGATCACGCCGCAGTCGGCCCTGCCCGACGTCACCGGCACCGTCACCATCGACGGCTACACGCAGCCCGGCTCGTCGCCGAACACGCTCGCCGTCGGGAACGACGCCGTGCTCCTGATCGAGATCGACGGCAGCGGTCAAAACACCGACCTGTTCCATTTCTTCGCCCCCGACAACGTCATCCGCGGCCTCGTCGTCAACCGCTCGCCTTTCGACGGAATTTTCCTCGGGGCGGCGAGCGGCGGGAACGTCGTCGAAGGCAACTTCATCGGCACCGACCCGACCGGCACGATAGCGCGCGCCAACAACCGCTTCGGCGTCTCGCTCTATTTCCAGCCCTCGGCCAACAACACTATCGGCGGCACGACCCCGGCGGCGCGCAACGTGATCTCCGGCAACGGGCAGGGCGTCGTCATCGGCAGCGCCGGCTCCACCGGCAACGTCGTGCGCGGCAACTACATCGGCACGACGGCCTCCGGCGCGGCCGCCCTCCCCAACATTTCGCGGGGCGTCTTCGTCGGCGACGGCGCGACCGGCAACACGGTCGGCGGCGCGACCGCGGCCGACCGCAACGTCATCTCCGGCAACGACGGCACGGGCGTCTTCGTCAACGGCACGGGCGCGACGAACAACGTCGTGCGCGGCAACTACGTCGGCCTGAACGCCGCCGGCACCGCCGCCCTCGGCAATTTCGGGCACGGCGTCGACGTGGGCGGCGACGCGACCGGCAACGCCGTCCTCTCCAACCTGATCTTCGCCAATCAGGCTTTCGGCATTAATCTGGGCGCGAACGCC
The DNA here is from genome assembly GCA_036567125.1 of Pyrinomonadaceae bacterium. Classification (GTDB taxonomy): domain Bacteria; phylum Acidobacteriota; class Blastocatellia; order Pyrinomonadales; family Pyrinomonadaceae; genus JAIVGV01. The sequence continues at coordinate 10,763 of DATCVD010000542.1, forward strand.
ATCACGCCGAACGACGACGACGACCCCGACGCCGGCGCGAACAACCTCCAGAACTTCCCCGTCATCGCCTCCGCCGTCAAGAACGGCGGCAACACGACGATTCAGGGCGCGCTCAACTCGACCCCCTCGACCAGCGGGTTCGTCATCGAGTTCTTCACCAGCCCGTCGTGCGATCCGTCGGGCAACGGCGAGGGCGCGCGACTCCTCGGCTCGATCACGGTCAACACCGACGCCAACGGCGACGCCGCCTTCAACCAGACGTTCCCGCTAACCGTCGCCGCGGGCGAGGCGGCGACGGCGACGGCCACCGACCCCGCCGGCAACACCTCCGAGTTCTCCCCGTGCCGGACGATCCTCGGCACGGCGCAGACTTTCGCCGTGACGAACACGGCGGACTCCGGCGCGGGTTCCTTGCGTCAGGCCATCCTCGACGCCAACGCCAACAACCTCGCCGCCGACACCATCTCGTTCTCGATCCCCGGCGCGGGGCCGCACACCATCGCGCCCGCCTCCGCGCTGCCCGTCGTCACCGACCCGGTCATCATCGACGGCTACACGCAGGGCGACTCGACGGCCTCCGACGCGACCGACGACGCCGCCGAGAACACGCTCGCCACGGGGTCGAACGCCGTCATCAAGATCGAACTCAACGGCGCGGGCGCGGGCGCGGGCGTGAACGGCCTGAGCCTCGCCGACGCCGCCTCGGGTTCGACCGTGCGCGGCCTCGCCATCAACCGCTTCACGCGCGACGGCATCTCCTTGAACGGCAGCGACAACAACACGATCAGCGGCAACTTCATCGGCACCGACACGGCCGGCCTCGCCGATCTCGGCAACGGCTCGGTCGGCATCGAGAGCGAGTTCTTCACGAACTCCAACAACAACCTGATCGGCGGCACCACACCCGCCGCGCGCAACGTCATCTCCGGCAACGGCGGCTCCGGCATCGAGTTCAGCACCTCGACCGGCAACACGATCCGCGGCAACCTCATCGGCCTCGGCGCGGACGGCGCGACCGCCGTCGGCAACGGCGGCTCGGGCGTCGTCGTCGGCTCGTTCGCCTCCGGCTTCCTGATCGGCGGCGACGACGCGGCCGACGGCGCGGCCGACGGCACCGTCCACGCGCGCAACGTCATCTCGGCGAACGCGGGCTCCGGCGTCTTCCTCGGAGGCTCGGGCTTCGGCGGCGCGACCGTGCAGGGCAACTACATCGGCACGGACGCGGCGGGCACGGCCGCGCGCCCGAACGCGAACGGCATCGACACCAACCTCGCGCACAACACGACGGTCGGCGGCGCGGCGGCCGGCGCGGGCAACCTCATCTCCGGGAACACCTTTCAGGGCGTCGCCCTCGGCAACCTCACCAACTTCACCATTCAGGGCAACCTGATCGGCACGCAGGCCGACGGCACGACCGCGCTCGGCAACGGCGCGAACGGCATCGTCTTCGGTGCCAGCCCATCCAACGTCCTGATCGGCGGCACCGCGGCGGGCGAGCCGAACGTCATCGCCTTCAACGGCGGCGACGGCGTGCAGATCGACGCGGGCACGAACAACCGCGTCAGCTCGAACTCGATCCACTCGAACGGCACGACGGCCAGCCACCTCGGCATCGACCTCGGCGCGGACGGCGTTCAGGCCAACGACGCCGGCGACGCCGACGCGGGCGCGAACAACCTGCAAAACTTCCCGGTCATTAACTCGTCCACGGGGTCGGCCGGCCAGAGCACCATTCAGGGCACGCTCAACTCGGCCGCCAACACGCAGTACCGCGTCGAGTTCTTCTCGACTCCGGCGTGCGACGCCGGGGGCAACGGCGAGGGGCGGACGTTCCTCGGCGCGCAGGACGTGACGACCGACGCGGCGGGCGACGCCCCGTTCACCGCCGTGCTCCCCGCGGGCACGACCGCCGGCCACGCCGTCACGGCGACGGCGACCGACCCCGCGGGCAACACCTCCGAGTTCTCGCAGTGCCGCGCCGTCACGGCCGGCGCGATGACCTTCACGGTCACGAACACGAACGACACGGGCGCAGGCTCTCTGCGTCAGGCCATCGCCGACGCCAACGCGAACGCCGGAACCGACACCATCGCCTTTAACATCGCGGGCGCGGGCGTCCACACCATCAGCCCGCTCTCGGCGCTCCCCGCCGTCACGCAGCCCGTCACCATCGACGGCTCGACGCAGCCCGGCTACGCGGGCGCGCCCCTCGTCGAACTCAACGGCGCGGGCGCGGGCGCGGGCGCGTCGGGCCTGACGATCACGGCCGGCGCGAGCACGGTGCGCGCGCTCGTCATCAACCGCTTCGCCGCGAACGGCATCGTCTTGCAGACCGCGGGCGGGAACACGGTCGAGGGCTGCTACATCGGCACTGACGCGGCCGGCACGGCCGACCTCGGCAACGCCGCCGACGGCGTCAACATCAACGCCTCGGCCAACAACCAGATCGGCGGCCCGACCGCCACGCCCGGCACCGCGCCCGGCAACCTGATCTCCGGCAACAACTCCGACGGCGTGATGATTTCCGGCGCAACGTCGTCGGGCAACGTCGTGCGCGGCAACCTGATCGGTACGAACGCGGCCGGCACGGCGGCGCTCGGGAACAACGCGGGCGTATTCATAAGCAACGCGCCCTCAAACACGATAGGCGGCACGACGGCGCAGGCGCGCAACGTCATCTCCGGCAACGCCGCGCAGGGCATCAACATAAGCGGCGAAGCGGCGGACTCCATAGTCATCGCAGGAAACTACATCGGCACGGATGTCACGGGCGCGTCGGACGTGGGCAACGGCAACGACGGCGTGCGGATAACAGTCGGCCCCGATAACTCCGTAATCGGCGGCCTCACGGCCACGCCCGGCACGGCCCCCGGCAACGTCGTCTCCGGCAACAACGAAGAAGGCATCGCCATCGACAACGTCGCCACGACGGGCCACCAGATACAGGGCAACATCGTCGGCCTCAACGCCGAAGGCTCGGCCGCGCTGCGCAACGAGAGCGACGGCATCCTGCTCATCGAGTCGTCGGCGAACGTCGTCGGCGGCTCCGACCCGCAGGCCCGTAACGTCATCTCCGGCAACAATCAGGGCGCGGGCGACCGCGGCATCGAGATCACGGGCAACAACGCCGACAACAACCTCATCGCCGGCAACTACATCGGCACCGACATCACCGGCACGGTCGATCTCGGCAACTTCGACGACGGCGTCCTCGTCAGCGGCGGCGACACGAACACCGTCGGCGGCCCGACCGCCACCCCCGGCCAAGCCCCCGGCAACGTCGTCAGCGGCAACGGCGGCGACGGCGTCGAGACGAACGGCACCGGCAACCTCGTGCGCGGCAACATCATCGGCCTGAACGCCGCCGGCACGGCCGCCATCCCCAACGCCCGCGGCTACTTCCTGAACGCGGGCACGGGTAATTTCCTCGGCGGCCCGACGGCCGATCTGCGCAACGTCGTCTCCGGCAACACCGGCACCGGCGTCCAGTTGGACGAGGGCCAGCTCGGCGTCTCCGACAACAACACGGTTCAGAGCAACTACATCGGCACCGACATCACCGGCCTCGTCAACCTCGGCAACGGCGGCGACGGCATCAGCCTTCCGAGCGCCGACGTGGTCGCCATCGGCGGCGCGACCGCCACGCCCGGCGCGGCCCCCGGCAACGTCATCAGCGGCAACGCGGGCGACGGCATCGAACTCTTCACCACCAGCGTCACCGTCGTCGGCAACCTGATCGGCCTCAAGGCGAACGGGACTGAGGCTCTGCCCAACGGCGGCCACGGCGTCCACATCCCCTGCGGCGACACCAACACCGTCGGCGGCGCGGCGGCGAACGAGCGCAACGTCATCTCGGCCAACGGCGGCAACGGCGTCTTCGTCACCTGCGGCAACACCGGCAACGCCACCGGCAACGCCATCCGCGGCAACTACGTCGGCACCGACACGACCGGCACGGTCGATCTCGGCAACACGCTGGCCGGCGTCCGCATCGAGGGCTTCGCCAACAGCCACGCGGTCGGCGGCGCGGCGGCCGGCGCGGGCAACCTGATCTCCGGCAACGGCACGCACGGCGTCCACATCGGCACGCCCAACGGCATCAACGCCCAAGCCAACCTGACGACGATTCAGGGCAACCGGATCGGCACGGCCGCCGACGGCACGACCGCGCTCGGAAACTCCGGCGACGGCGTCTTCGTCAGCCAGTTCAACCCGGCCAACGCCAACAACCTGATCGGCGGCGCGGGCGCGGGCGAGGCCAACACCATCGCCTTCAACGGGGCGAACGGCGTCAACGTTGCCAACAACGTCACGCGCAACCGCGCCTCCGCCAACTCGATCCACTCGAACGCCCTGCTCGGCATCAACCTCGGCCCGGCCGGCGTCACGCCCAACGACGGCGGCGACCCGGACGGCGGCGCGAACCTCCTCCAGAACTTCCCCGTCATGACCGGGGCGGTCAGCACCGGCCCCGCGACGACCTCCGTCTCCGGCACGCTCAACTCGGTCGCGAGCACGCAGTTCGGCGTCGAGTTCTTCGCCTCGGCCGCCTGCGACGCGTCGGGCAGCGGCGAGGGCGCGCGCTTCCTCGGCTCGACGCAGGTGACGACCGACGCCTCCGGCAACGGCTCCTTCGACGCGACGCTCAACTCCGCGACCACGGCCGGCGAGTTCATCACCTCCACGGCCACCGACCCCAACGGCAACACCTCCGAGTTCTCCGTCTGCCGCCCGGCCGGCAACGTCGTCTCGTGGGTGAACGCCGCGGGCGGCAACTGGAACACGGCCGCCAACTGGTTGGATGGCGCGGCCGTCTCGCGCGTCCCGACCGCCAACGACGCCGCACTGATCACGCTCGACGGAACCTACACCGTCAACCTCGACGTGGACGCCGCGGTCGCCTCGCTCGCGCTCGGCGGCGCGGCCGGCGCGCAGACCCTCGCCCTCGTCACCAACCGGCTCACCCTCAACGGCGCGAGCACCGCGAACGCGAACGGCCGCATCACGCTCGGCGGCAGCAACGCCGCCCTGCAAGGCCCCGGCCCCGTCTCAATCGGCGGCGTGTTGAACTGGACGGACGGAAACCTGAACACCGGCACGACGAACGTCGCGGCCGCCGGGACGGTCAACGTCTCCGGCGCGGCCGTCAAGGGCCTGTCCAACACGCTCAACAACTCCGGCACCTTCAACTTCGCCGGCGCGGGCGACCTCCGCTTCACCTCCGGCGCGCTCACCAACCTCGCCGGCGCGCTCTTCGACATCAAGACCGACGCGCAGATCGTCGATTTCGACGGCACGGGCACGCCCGCCTCGTTCACGAACGCCGGCACACTGCGCAAGAGCGCGGGCGCGGGCACGACCCTCTTCAACCTCGTCGCGCTCGCCAACACCGGCGCGGCCGAAGTCCTGACCGGCACGCTCGGCTTCAACCACACCTTCACGCAGACGGCCGGCTCGGTCTTCCTGAACGGCGGCGGCGTCTCGTCAGCCAACACGTTCAACCTGCAGGGCGGGGAACTGCGCGGCGCGGGCACTTTCACCGGCAGCGTCAGCAACACGGGCGGCACGGTCAGGCCCGGCGCGTCGCCCGGCTGCCTCAACATCGGCGGCAACTACGCGCAAGCCGCCGCCGGCGCGCTCGACATCGAGATCGGCGGCGCGACCGCCTGCACGCAGTTCGACCGCCTCG
>DATCVD010000543.1:0-7183 GCA_036567125.1 Pyrinomonadaceae bacterium
CGGCGCGTCCTCGACGACGACGCACCGCGCGGGTTCGACGCCGAGTCGCGCGGCCGCCGTGAGGAAGACCTGCGGGTCGGGCTTGCCGACGGTCACGTCCTCGGCGGAGACGACCGCCGCGAAATACTCCGCGATCCCGAGCGCGTCCGTGATCGCTTCGAGGTTCGCGCGCGGCGCGGACGAGGCCATCGCCTGAAGCCAGCCCTCGCCCCGGAGCCTGTCGAGCCACGCGCGGACGCCCGGCAGCAGCTTGATCCCGCGCGCGCCGACCAGCCCGCGGTACAACTCTTCTTTCGCGCCGCCCACGCGCGCGACCTCCGCCGCCGGGTAGTCGTCGCCGAAGTAGCCGCGCAGGATTTCGTCGTTCCGCCGGCCGAACATGCGCGCGAACTGCTCGCGCGTGAGCGCCAAGCCCTCGCCCGCCAGCGCCTCGCGCCAAGAGAGCCAGTGGTACTCGCTCGAATCGATCAGCGTGCCGTCCACGTCCCACAGGACGGCACGCGCGCCGCGCCCCGCCGGATGTTCGAGTGGTGTGCTCATCGTAAAAAGACGTGAATCGTGAATCGTCAATCGTGAATGGATTAAAACCTGTTCTTTCCATTCACGGTTGACGACTCACGATTCACGCGCCTTCAATAGCTCAGCCCGAAGCCGTAGCGGAAGAGCGGGTTGTAGGGCCGGTCGCCGACGTTGACGGGTATCTGCGCGCTGGTGCGCGGCCACGAGAAGGAGAGCTTACCCGTCGGGCGGTAGTCGCCGAAGAGCACGTCGGCCACGCCCTGCCCCTCGGTGCCGGGCAGCCAAGCGGCGACGACGGCGTCGCACTTGTCGAGGATCGGTTCGAGGATCAGCGGGCGGCCCGTGACGAGCACGGCCACGACGGGCAGCCCCGCGCGCTTCAGGTTCTCGACCGCCGCCACGTCCTCGGCCGCTAACGACAACTCGTCGCGGTCGCCCACGCCCTCCGCGTAAGGCGTCTCGCCGATGACGACGACGCCGACCTGCGCGCCCGCGGCATTCGTCCCGTCGCGCGTGAAAGTAACCTTCGTCTGCCGCGAGACGGTGTTGCGGATGGCCTGAAGGATGGTCGTGCCGCCCGTCGTCACGTCGCCGCTCTTGCCCTGCCACTCGATTGTCCAGCCGCCGCACTGGTTGCCGATGTCGTCGGCCGAGCGGCCCGCGACGTGGACGTGCGCGGCGGTCTTGCGTAAGGGCAGCGCGCGCCGGCTGTTCTTGAGCAGGACGAGCGACGCGCGCACGCACTCGATGGCCGCCTGCCGGTGGCCGGCCGAGCCGAAGGTGCTGTGCAGGCGGCGGTCGGCCAGCTGCGAACGATTCTTGTCCATCATCCCCATCGCAAACTTGACGCGCAGGATGCGCGTGACCGCGTCGTCGATGCGCGACTGCGGGACTGCGCCCTCCCGGACGTTGGCGACGAGCAGGTCGAAGAACTCGCGGTAGCGTTGCGGCACCATCACCATGTCCATGCCGGCGTTGATCGAGATGGCGATGGCCTGCTTGTAGTCCTTCGTGATCTGATCGACGGCGTTGTAGTCCGAGATGAGGAAGCCGTCGAAGCCGATCTCGCGCTTGAGCACGTCGGTCATCAGGTACTTGTGCCCCGAAACCTTCGTGCCGTTCCAACTGCTGTACGACGGCATGATCGAGCCGACCCCGGCGCGCACGGTCGCCGGGTAGCCGGGCATGTGGACGCGGCGCAGCTCGCGCTCCGTCATGCGCGTGTCGCCCTGATCGAGGCGGGGCTTGCCGCCGTCGGCGACGCCGAACGTGCCCGTGCCCATCTGCGTCCCGCCGTCGCCGACGTAGTGCTTGGCGCAGGCCAGCACGCTTAAGGGGTGCGCGAGGTCGTTCTGCTGGAAGCCGCGCACGGCCGCCACGCCCAAGCTCGCGGCCAGTTCGGGCGACTCGCTGAAGCCTTCGTAAGTCCGGCCCCAGCGCTCGTCGCGCGGGACGGTGACGCAGGGCGCGAACGTCCACTGGATGCCGGTCGCGCGCACCTCCTCGGCCGTGACGCGCGCGGCCGCTTCGACCAAGCGCGGGTCGCGCGCGCAGCCCAGCCCGATGTTGTGCGGGAAGATGACCGCGCCGATCACGTTGTTGTGGCCGTGCACGGCGTCCACGCCGTAGAGGATGGGGATGCCGAGCCGCGACTTCATGGCTATCGTTTGGTAGCGGTCGTACATGTCCGTCCACGCCGTCAGGCTGTTGTCGGCCACATTGTCGCGCTTCGGGTCGGAGTTGCCGCCGGAGAGGAGCGAGCCGACGAAGTAGGTGCGGATGTCGTCGAGTTCTTTGAGCGCGTCCTGCTCGGGCTGAGTCATCTGCCCGACCTTCTCTTCGAGCGTCATGCGCGCGAGCACCTCGCGCACCCGCGAGTCGTATGAGGTTAACGGCCGGGGCGACGCCGACGACGCGCGGCGCTGCGCGGCCGCGGCCTCCGCGACGCGTGCGCCCAAGAGCGAGGGCGCGACGAGGGTCGCGGCCCCGGCGGCGGCCGTCGCGCCGAGAAAGTCGCGGCGGCTGATCTTCTTTGTCATTTCGGCTCTAGCTCCTTCGCGTGTGATTTATGCCCTGCTCTTTCCCGCCTGCCGCGGCCGGCTCTCGCCGCCGCGCCACGTAAGTTGTCTCCCGCCGCGCTAACGCGCCCGGAAGTGGTTGATCCGCCACTTCACGCGGCCGCGCAGCGGATCGTTTCTCAGCGCGTAGCCGCCCCGCGCGGCGTCCAAGCGCAGCGTCTCGACCGTGCCCTGCGGCAGCGTGAACCGCCCTTCGGCCGCGGCGTAGTCGTTGCTGAAGACGCGCAGCTCGACGTCCGCCCAGTCGATCTCGTCCGTGCTCTGCGCGACTTTGACGTGCGGGATGACGGAGTGATCACGGACGAGCAAGACGACCGGAATCTGCCCGGCTTCGATGTTGTGCCACTGCGCGCCGAGGTAAGCCCGGCCCGTCTGGTAGTCGATCCACGTCCCCGGCGGCAGGTAGACCGCGCGCCCCGTCGCGCCCTCGTCCATCAGCGGCGCGACCAGCAGGTCGGAGCCGAACATGTACTCGTCCTCGACGTTCCACGCGTTCGGATCGGCGGGGAACTCGAAGAACAGGGCGCGCAGCATCGGGAACCCGCGCGCCGACGAGTCCTTCGCCTGCGCGAGGATGTAGGGCATGAGCGAGTATTTCAGGCCGAGCGCGCGGCGGAAGTCCTCGGTGAGCGCCTCGTCGTACTCCCACGGCTCGCGCGGCGGCTCGCCGTGCGCGCGCGTGTGCGAGGTGAGCACGCCCCACGCCAGCCAGCGGCGGTAGAGGTCGCGCGGGGCGCGGCGGACGAAGCCGCCCGCGTCGTGGCTCCAGTAGGTGAAGCCGGAGAGCCCGAACGAGAGGCCGCCGCGCAGGGTGGCGGCCATCGCCGAGTCGGTGTTCTCGGCGTCGCCGCCCCAGTGGAGCGGGTAGCGCTGGCTGCCGGCCCAAGCACTGCGCGCCCAGATGATGTTCTCGCCCGTCACCTCGCGCGTGATGTCGGCGACGGCCTTGTTGTAGCGCAGCGGGTAGAGGTTGTGCTCGTAGAGTCCGCTGCGGCCCGAAGCGTAGAGGCCGTTGGGCGGCGCTCCCTCGCCGAAGTCCACCTTGATCGCGCCGACGCCCATCCTGAGCAGCGCGGCGAGCTTCGCCTGATACCACCTGACCGCCTCGGGGTTCGACATGTCGAGCACCGCGTCCTCGAAGGGCGGCCCGCCCGACTCGCCCCGGACGTGAAAGCCCTTCGAGACGATCTCGCGGAACAGCTCGTTCTTCGGCGTGAAGTAGGTGTACTGCCAGAGGCTCACGCGGAAGCCCTGCTTCTTTAAGTCCGCGATCATCTTTGCCGGATCGGTGAAGCGCGTTTTAGAAAATTCGAAGTTGCTCCGCCAGTCAGTCTCGAACCACCCCGTGTCGAGATGAATTACATCAGCGGGGACGCGATGTTGCCGTAGCTTCTGCGCCACCTCGCGCACCTCCGCTTCGGCCTTGTAGGTGATGCGGCTCATCCAGAAGCCGAACGACCAGACGGGCGGGACGGGGCTGCGGCCCGTCAAAGCCGTGTACTCGGAGAGCACCTCCTTCGGGCCGCCGAGGAAGATGAAGATGTCGAACGCCTCGTCGCCCGTGTAGACGGCGTTGTGCTGGTCGAAGGTCTTGCCGAAGTCGAAGGTGACGGGCGCGCTGGTGTGGACGAAGACGCCGTAGCCGCGGCTCGACAGGAAGAACGGGACGGGCTTGTAGACGAACTCGTTCTGCACGCCCATCCCGTCGCGCGTCCAAGCGTTGACGCGCTGCCCCCGCTTGTTGAGGCGCGTGAACGACTCGCCCGTCCCGTAAATCTTCTCGTCGTGCGCGAGCTGGAAGGTGGCGGCCGTGCGGTGCGCGAGGTCGGAGGCGCGGCGCACCCACGAGAACGGGATCGGCGTGAAGTAGGTCGCCGGGTCACCGACGTTTTGCGTGCGCGTCAAGAGGCGGCCCCCGGCGTCGTAGAACTCGACGTGCCACGGGTCGCGCACGATGCGGACGCGGCCCGCCGCGCTCGTCCAAGTGATGTCCTTGTCGGTCTGCGCGACGCGCCACGACGTGCCGTCGCGCGCGACGGGGCCGGCGAGCATGAGCGACTGGCCGTCGCCCGGCGGCGCGGGGCGCGTCGAGAGGCGCAGCCGGACGGTGCGCGGGCTGACGAAGGTGACGGAGAACGGGAGCGCCGGGTCTTGATCGTACTCCGTGCCGGGGAACTCCGTGCCTTTGCCCCGGCCGAGCGTCACGTCGATCTTGTTGAAGGAGAGCGTCGTCGAGCGCGTGTACCTGTCCCACTGGAGAAGCCCCGCGCCCGTCGCCGGATCAAAACTCGTGACCTTGCTCCCGACGAAATAGACGTTCTCCATCCGCTGAAAATCCTGACCCACGTCGACCGGATCGTTGAGCACCTGAGCGCGCGCGGGCGGAACCAGCAAAGCGAGCAGCGCGAAGAACCACGGCCGCGCGATCAGGCGGCGCGCAACTGTCTCGTCTCTCAACACGGACTCTCCCTCCCTCGTCAACGCCGCCGGCGGGCGAATCGAAACCACGGATCAGAGACTTCGGCGCACGAAACCCCGCCGCCCGCGTCACCGCCAGACGAGCACGTCGGCGGGCTTCAAGGGCCGCGCGCCCGCGAGCACCTCGGCCCCGCGCGGCACGTCGATGCCGGCGGGCGCGGACGAGTAGTTGACCGCGACCCAGAAGCCGTCGCGCCAATCGACGTAAACGCCGGGCGGGTAGTCCTCCGTCGCCACGCCCGCGCGCCGGTAGACCTCGCGGAGCACCTCTTTTTCTAGTCGCCCGTCCTTCGTCTGCACGCCGACGTAGGTGACGCTCCCCTTTCCCAGACGGCGGTAAGTCACGGCCGTCAGGCCCGCGTAGAACTGGTTGGAGTACTTCGCCAGACTCTCCGTCCCCTCCATCGGCTTGAGCACGTCGGCCCAGACGTTCCACTGGTGGGGCTTGCCCGCCATCGACACCTCGCCGCGGCCGTCGTCTAAAAGCAGGTCGAAGAAGGAGACCTCCGCGCCGACGAGTTTGTAGATGGGTTCGGCCCAGCGCGCCTCCCAGAGTTGGCCGTTGCGGCGCTTCTGCCCCGTGCGCGCGGTCAGAACGAGGTGGCCGCCGGCCTCGGCGTAGCGCGTCCACCTGCGGACGAGCTCTTCGTCGATCAACTGGTAGGCGGGCGCGACGAGGAAGGGGTAGGCGGAAAAGTCCTGCGCCTCGGAGACGTAGTCGAGCGGCGCGCCGAACGACTTGACGATTTCGAGGTAGCGGAACATGTGGCCCCACGTGTCCCACAGGCCCGTCTGCCGCTGGTTGTCGATATTCCAGAGGTTCTCGTGGTTCCAAAGCATCCCGGTGCGGCGCGCGACGTAAGCGGCCGGGGGCCGAGCGTTCGCGTCGTACTTCGCGCGAAGCTGCTTCATCTCGCGCGCGACCTGTTCGTACTCGCGCCCGCCGGGCGACGGCGTCGTGCCGTCCGGGCCGACGATGCCGGCGTGGTACTGCTCGCTGCCGTAGAGCGGTTGGCGGTAGCGGTAGGTGCAGGCGAACGCGCAGCCGCCCGCGAAGGCGTGCCAGAGCCACATGCGCACCGCCCCCGGCGCGGGCTGCGGGTTGACGTAAGCCCAGTTGACTTGGCCCGGCTGCAACTCCATCACGCCGGTCGCGCCCTTGATGTTTCGATAGAACGCGTTGGCGAAGGCGATGCCGTGCTGCCAGCCCAGACGAAAACCGTCGTCGCCCAAGCCCCGTCCGCCGCCGACCGGGTACATCGTGTAGGAGACGAAATCCAGATCGCCCGCGCGGCGCGGGTCACTGCTGCCGATGTTCGAGATGTAGTTGGTCGTGATCCACTGCGCCGGGAGCGTGTGGCGGCGCAGGGTGTGGGTTTGCCGGTTGAGAAACTTCGCGGTCTGGTCGGCGGTGAAGCGGCGGAAGTCGAGCACGGCGTGCGGGCTGACGCCGTAGAGGAACGTGGGGTTCGGCGGCAAGACCTGATTGAAGTCGTTGTACTTCAGACTCCAGAAGGCCGCGCCCCACTCGCGGTTGAGCGCGTCAACCGTCCCGTACCTCGCCTTGAGCCATTCACGGAAAGCCGCCCGCGCCGAGGGGCCGTAGTCCGGCTGCGCCATCGGCTCGTTGTCGAGCTGCCAGCCCCAGACCGAGGGGTTGCGGCCGTAGCGCCGCGCCAGCTCCGTGATGACGCGCTCGCTCAGGCGCAGATAATCGGGGTCGGCCAAGGCGTTGTTGCCGCGCGAGCCGTGCTCGCGGCGGCGGCCATCCGCGCCGACGAGGTAGGCGTGCGGGTACTTCTCGTAGAGCCACGCGGGCGGCGTCGGCGTCGGCGTGCAGAGGACGACTTTGAGGTTGTGGCGCGCGGCCAGCGCGACGGCGCGGTCGAGCCAAGCGAAGTCGAAGCGCCCTTCCTGCGGCTCCATGAAGGCCCACGCGAACTCGCCCATGTGGACGAACTCGAAGCCCATCCGCTCCATCTGCGCGAAGTCGCGCGCCCACTGACTTTCGGGCCAGTGCTCCGGGTAGTAGTAGACGCCGACGCGCATCAGGTCGCGCGCGGGGAAGAAGCGCGCCGCCGCCGCCGGCGCGCCCCGTTGCGCCCGCG
>DATCVD010000544.1:0-6672 GCA_036567125.1 Pyrinomonadaceae bacterium
CGGGGGTCGCAACGTCGCGCGCCGTCGCGGCGGAGACTCTGACGGCGGCGCGGCGGCTGCGTTGGGTCGCGCTCGCCTTCGTGCCGTCGAGCCTGATGCTCGGCGTGACGACGTACCTTTCGACCGACATCGCTTCGCTGCCGCTGCTCTGGGTCGTCCCGCTGTCGCTCTACCTGTTGACGCTGATCCTCGTCTTCGCGCGCCGCAGGCTCGTCCCGCAACGGCTGGCCGAGATGGCGCTGCCGGGCGTGGCGCTCGTCTTCGCGCTCGTCTACCTGTCGGGCGCGACGCAGCCGGCGCTGTTCCTCGCGCTGCTGCACCTGCTGTTCTTCTTCGTCGCCGCTTTGATGTGCCACGGCCGGCTGGCCGACGACCGCCCGACGCCCGCGCGCCTCCCCGAGTATTACCTCTGGATGAGCCTCGGCGGGGCGCTCGGCGGGCTCTTCAACGCGCTCTTAGCGCCCGTCCTGTTCGAGCGCGTCGTCGAGTACCCGCTCGCCGTCGTCCTTGCCTGCGCGCTGCTGCCGCCGGGACGGGGCAACGCTAACGAAGCGACGAAGTGGCGCGGCGCACTCGGCGCATCCGAGGAGAGCCTCGCGCCCGGCGCGGCGAAGGGACGCGACGCGACGCGCGAGCGGCTGCTCGATCTCGGCTTCCCCGCCGTGCTCGGCGCGATGTCGGTGCTGCTCGGCGTGCTCACGCGGCGGATGGATTGGAAGACGGTCGAAAGTCTGGCGCTCGTCGTCGGCGTCCCGCTCATCCTCTGCTACCTGCTGCGGCGGCCCGCGCGGTTCGCGCTCGCCGTCGGCGCGGTGATGCTCGGCGGCTTCTTCTGGCGCGGCATCGGCTCCGAGACCGTCCACGCCGAGCGCAACTTCTTCGGCACGGTGCGCGTCGTGCGCGACGACGGCGGCGAGCTGAATTGGCTCTACCACGGGACGACCATCCACGGCCGCCAGTCCACGCGCCTCGACTCGCGCTGCCAGCCGCTCTCCTACTACCACCCGCAGGGGCCGCTCGCGCAGGTCTTCACGGCCTACAACGCGCAGCCCCCTGCGCCCGACGTGGCCGTCGTCGGCCTCGGCGCGGGCACGACCGTCGCCTACGCGCGCGCCGGCCAGCGTTGGACGTTCTACGAGATCAACCCGGCCATCGTCTCGCTCGCCTCCGCGCCGGATCACTTCACTTACCTCTCGTCGTGCGCGTCCGGCGTGCCCGTCCAAGTCGTGCTCGGCGACGCGCGCCTGCGGCTCGCGGACGCCGCGCCCGGCAGTTACGGACTCATCGTCCTCGACGCCTTCAGCTCCGACGCCATCCCCGTCCACCTGATGACGGCCGAGGCGCTCGACCTGTACCTGTCGCGGCTGGCGGTCGGCGGCCTCATCGCCTACCACGTCTCGAACCGCAGCCTCAACCTGCACCCGGTCGTCGCAGACCTCGCGCGCAGCCGCAATCTTTCGGCCGTCGCCTTCAACGACAACGAGCGCCTGCCCGGCAAAGAGCCTTCGCACTGGGTCGTCGTCGCGCGCCGTGCGGAAGACCTCGCCGCGCTCACGGCGGACGCGCGCTGGCGTCCGCTCGAAGCCGACCCGCGCCGCCGCCTCTGGACGGACGACTACTCGAACATCGTCACGATCCTGAAATGGTAGGGGTTAGGATTTAGGAGCTAGGAGTTAGGAGTTAGGAGCTAGGAGCTAGGAGTTGGGGCTTGTGATTTGAAAGCCCCGATCCGAAATCTCAACTCTAGCTCCTAAATCCTAGCTCCTAACTCCTAGCTCCTAACCCCTAGCTCCTAGATTAGCGTTCGCGTCCCGGCTGCCCTACAATCTCGCTTCCCTGCGCGCGATGTCGGACGAGCGAAACGTCACACAGAACTGGGGCCGGCGGAAGCGGCGCGTCGTCAAGCTGGCGGTGCTGCTCGCGAGCGTCGCCCTCGCGCTTGCAGTCTGCGAGGTCGCGCTGCGCGTCGTCGACTACTCCTTCCCGACCTTCTACACGACCGACGACGAGCGCGGCTTCCGGCTGCGCCCCGGCGCGCGCGGCACGTACCGCAAGGAGGGCGAATCGCTCGTCGAAATAAACTCGGCCGGGCTGCGCGACCGCGAGCACGCGAAGGGGAAGCCGCCGGGCACGTTGCGCGTCGCCGTCGTCGGCGACTCCTACGCCGAGGCGCTGCAAGTCGCCGCCGGGCAGGCGTTCTGGGCCGTCGCCGAGCGAAAGCTCAACGAGGGCTGCCCGGCGCTCGCCGGACGCCGCGTCGAGATGATCAACTTCGGCGTCTCCGGCTACGGCACGGCGCAGGAGTTGATCACCGTCCGCCGCCACGTCTTCGACTACGCGCCCGACCTCGTCCTCCTCGCCTTCACCACCAACAACGACGTGACCGACAACTCCCGCGCGCTCAAACGCGCCGACGAGATGCCGTACTTCGTCCTGCGCGACGGCCGCCTCGCGCTCGACGACTCGTTCCGCACGTCACGACCTTTTCGCCTCCGCAAGTCGCTGCCGAGCCGCGCGGGCGCGTGGCTGCGCGACAACTCGCGCGTCCTCCAAGCCGTCAACCACGCGCACTACGCCTTCAAAAACTACCTCGCCCGCCGCCGCGCCCGCGCCGCCGAGCAGGCGCGGCAACAACAGCGGCCTTCCCAACCGACGCCGGCCGGCGCTCAAACGGCCGCGACGCCGGTTGCCAACCCCGGCGACATCGGCGTCGATAATCTGGTTTACCGCGAGCCGGTCGACGAGACGTGGGCGGAGGCTTGGCGCGTGACGGAGGCGCTCGTCGTCGAGATGCGCGACGAGGTCGAGCGGCGCGGCGCGCGCTTCGTCGTCGCCACGCTCAGCAACGGCCCGCAGGTGTTGCCCGACCGCGCGGCGCGCGAGGCTTTCGCCCGCCGGTTCGGCGCGACCGATCTCTTCTACCCAGACCTGCGCCTCCGCGCCGCCGGAGAGCGCCACGGCTTCGCCGTCTTCAACCTCGCGCCGGAGCTTCAGACTTACGCCGAGCAGCGCCGGCTCTACCTCCACGGCTTCGGCGCGGACATCGGCAACGGCCACTGGAACGCCGACGGCCACCGCGCCGCGGGCGAACTGCTCGCGCAGAAACTCTGCGCCGAGCTGTCGAAGTAGACCGCGCCCCCGGTGGACTTGCCGGCGCGCGGCTGGCAAACTGTCTCGTTTCGGCGGCCACTCCCTTCGCAGCCAATCGCGGTCAGAGTCAGTATCAGCGACATTCGCATGAACATCCTCGGCGTCAGCGCCTACTACCACGACTCGGCCGCGTGCCTCGTGCGCGACGGCCGCGTCGTGGCCGCGGCGCAGGAGGAGCGCTTCACGCGCAAAAAGCACGACTCGGACTTCCCCGCCAGCGCCGTCGAATACTGCCTCCGCGAGGGCGGCCTCACGGGCGCGCAGATCGACTACGTCGCCTTCTACGACAAGCCGCTGCTGAAATTCGAGCGGCTGCTCGAAACCTACATCGACTACGCGCCGCGGGGCTTGCGCTCGTTCCTGTTGGCGATGCCCGTCTGGCTCAAAGAAAAGCTCTGGATACGCGAGCGGATCACGCAGAGCTGCGAAGGCTTCGAGGGCAAAGTCCTCTTCACCGAGCACCACGAGTCGCACGCCGCGTCGGCCTTCTTCCCGTCGCCCTTCGAGCGGGCCGCGGTGCTCACGATGGACGGCGTCGGCGAGTGGGCCACGTCATCCTACGGCTACGGGCGCGGCAACGAGTTGCACCTGCTCAAAGAGCTTCACTTCCCGCACAGTCTGGGCCTGCTCTACTCGGCCTTCACCTACTACGCGGGCTTCAAGGTCAACTCCGGCGAGTACAAGGTGATGGGCCTCGCGCCCTACGGCGAGCCGCGGTTCGTCAGGCAGATTCTCGACGAGCTGATCGATCTGCGCGAGGACGGATCGCTCCGTCTCAACATGAAGTACTTCGACTTCGCCGCGGGACTTCGGATGACCAACGCGCGCTTCGACGAGTTGTTCGGCGGACGCCCGCGCGAGCCGGAAGGCGAACTGACGCAGCGCGAGATGGACTTGGCGCGCTCCGTGCAGGACGTGACCGAAGAGGCGATGCTCAGGATGGCGCGGCACGTCCACCGCGAGACGGGCGAGCGGAACCTCTGCCTCGCCGGGGGCGTGGCGCTCAACTGCGTCGGCAACGGCCGCATCCTGCGCGAGGGGCCGTTCGAGCGGGTCTGGATTCAGCCGGCGGCCGGCGACGCGGGCGGGAGCCTCGGCGCGGCGCTCTCGGTCTGGCACCAGTACCTCGGCAACGCGCGGGACGTGGCCGAGGTGTGCGGCGGCCACGCCGACGGGATGCGCGGCGCGTACCTCGGCCCCTCATTTTCGGCCGACGAGATTCAACGGTTTCTCGATTCCGTCGGCGCGCGCTACCGGCGCGTCGCGCGCGCCGAGGTGGCGGACGAGGTCGCGCGGCTGCTGGCCGGCGAGAAGGTCGTCGGCTGGTTTCAGGGGCGGATGGAGTTCGGCCCGCGGGCGCTCGGCGCGCGGAGCATCCTCGGCGACCCGCGCTCGCCCCGGATGCAGTCGCAGATGAACCTGAAGATCAAGTACCGCGAAAGTTTCCGCCCGTTCGCGCCGTCGGTCTTGCGCGAGCGCGTCGCCGACTACTTCGAACTGGACGCGGACTCGCCCTACATGCTGCTCGTCGCGCCCGTCCGCGCCGAGTTGCGCGTGCCCGTCACCGACGCGGAGGAGAGACTGTTCGGCATCGACAAGTTGAACGTGCCGCGCTCCACGATCCCGGCCGTGACGCACGTCGACTACTCGGCGCGCGTCCAAACCGTCAGGCGCGAAGACAGCCCGGCTTACTATGATCTCCTGTCCGCCTTCGAGCGGCTGACCGGCTGCCCCGTCGTCGTCAACACCTCTTTCAACGTGCGCGGCGAGCCGATAGTCTGCACGCCGGAGCAGGCTTACACCTGCTTCATGCGCACCGAAATGGACTGCCTCGTCCTCGAAGAGTTCGTACTTGAGAAGGCGGCGCAGGACGCGTCGCAGTTCGTCGAAGACGCGGCGTGGCAGGAGGAGTTCCAGCTTGACTAGCGCGCGCGGCAAGGAGCCTGTGCCGGACGCGCAGGCGCGCAAGACGGCGCTCGTCGTCGCCGCGGTGCTCGCCGGTATCGCGGCGTGGAATTTGTACAAGGGGCGGCCCGTCGTCGTCGCCGTCTTCGGCGGCCTCGCGCTCGCGCTCGTCTGCGCGGGGCTTCTCGCGCCCGCGCTCGCGCGCCGCTTCCACGTTTTCTGGATGACGATTGCCGCGGCGCTCGGCTACGTCAACAGCCGCGTCCTGCTGTCGCTGATCTTCTACCTCGTGTTCGCGCCCTACGGCTTCGTCTCGCGGCTCGTCAGGCGCGACCCGCTCAGGCGGCGCGGCGCGGGCGGCGAGAGCCACTGGACGCCGCGCAAGCAGACGCGGCAGACGCGCGAGGGCTTCGAGCGGCTGTTCTGAGTTACAATCGCGCCGACGTTTAAGGGCAAACTTTCGGAGGAGTTTTTTTCAAAGCGATGGGCAAACTTGCGCTGGCCGGCGAGTTCTGGCTGTTCCTGCGGCAGAACAAAAAATACTGGCTGCTGCCGATCATCCTCATCCTCTTCCTCGTCGGCGCGCTGCTCGTCTTCGCGCAGTCGTCGGCGCTCGCGCCGTTCATCTACTCGATCTTCTAAACGGGGAAGACTCGCGAGGGCAAAAACGGGGCGAGTCCGGCCGTCTCGGCAGACGGCCGGACTCGCCCCGTTTGCGTGTTCGTTGAACCGGACTCGCTTCGTTCGTCGCGGGCGACGCTTACCAGCGGCGGCCGCGGCGGCCGTCACGGCCGAAGACCGGGTGGCTGCGCGAGCCACGGCCGCGGCGGTAGTAGCCGTTGCCGCGGCGGCGGTCGTCGTTATTATCGTCGTAACGGCGTCCGCGACGGTCGCCGTTGCGGCGGGCCTCACGAATCTGACGGTCGTGCTGGCGCTCGTCGCGGCGAATCTCGCGGCGCTCGTCGCGGGTGATCACGCCGTCGGAGCGGTAGGTGCGGCGCTCCTGCCGGTTCTGGCGCTGGCGCAGGCGCAACTCACGCGCCTCGTCGCGCGTGATCTGGCCGGAGCGGATGCCGCGCTGGATGCGGCGGCGGTCGCCGCGGTTGTCGCGGCGCTGCCCGAAAGCCTCGGTCGAGACGCCGAAGGCCATCACGAGCGCGCCGAGTAGTAGAATCTTCTTCATCTTGAGAACCCTTTCCTTACAGAAGTTATTTTTTACAAAACGCCGGGCACTTGCCTACTGGCGGCTGCCCGCAACACCGCTGGAGAGAGTTCAGCAATGCGATTCACTCAGAAACTTTGGCAACTACCATGCCGCTGCCGCCGCCGCGATTAGCGACTGTAAACAGCCCCCGGCCGTGTGTCGGCCGCCCGCGGCGCTAGGCTGTGCGGCGTCAAAATCGAACACGGATGCACGCTTTCCAACCCAACCGGCCGAGGCGGTCGCGGCCGGCCGGCCGACCAATCCCGCGCGGCCCTCGCGCATCTAAACGGCGTGCGAAAGTTGTTAATCTTCGTGTCGGCGGCGCTGCTCGTCGGCTACCTCGCGGCCGCGAACCCCGAGTGGCTGCCGGGCTGGGCGAGGTCGGCCGCCAAGGCCGTCGCGCTGCCGTTCCG